>JALDXQ010000068.1:0-33993 GCA_032156805.1 Acidobacteriota bacterium | reverse complement strand
CGGTTCGTGCGGGTTGTTGTGAGGCCGCCCCGGAATCCCTGGCTCGAGGCGGACGCTGGCGTGCAGCAGGTCGGTGGAAAGAATCGGTCTGACGTTCTGCGGATCGACGTCGTGTTCGCTGATCTGCTGTTGCAACCGGCTGCCAGTGCAGTTGGCCATGACCGCAACCCGGTTGATCGGCAAGCCGTCTCGCCGCGCGTTCTCGAAGAGCCAGTTCAGCGAGATCCAGTTCAGCCCGCGGTTGCCGTTGCTTCCACCGACATCGGCATGGGTGCCGCGAAACCAGACCTCGAGCAGCCGGCCGTTATCCGAGTCGGTCTCCGACAGGCGCGTCAGCGGAAAGAGCAGTCGTGTTTCGTCGAGCGCCATCGCATGGTAGCAGCGCATGACATTGGGCGGCATGCCGAGATCGTGACCGGCATTGAAACGGCGTCCGGGCGCACCGAAGTGTCCGACGACGTCCCACAGTCCCAAGAAGCGGATCGATACGCGCGGAAGTTTGCCGGCCAGTTCGTTGGCAAAGGAGATAGCGAGGGCGCCGCCGCGGCTGAAACCGATGACGTCCACGATCGTGTCGCCGGCCTCGAAGTTGTTCTCGAGGCGATCGAGCGCCTGCCGCACTCGCCGGTGACCGCCGACGCCGAATGCTTCGGCGGGGCTCGTTCCCACGAAGGAGCGGGCGCGGTTGCCGATACCTTTGAGATACAGGCTTCCTACTTGGAGTGAGGGGTCGTCGTTTCGCCGCCCGCCGTCATAGGCACGAAAAAACTCGAGGACGTTGCTGTCCTTGTCGCCTCTTTCACGACTGTCGCTCCCGGTTCCATCGAAGGCGTACAACGCCATCCGCTGCCCTCCCCACCTCAGGTGTCAACGACACGAGAGGTCGGGAGCGAACAGCCCGTTGCCCGTTACTGTTGTTCGATCTTGTATCCCTTGCGCTGCAAAAGCGTCAGAAGGCCATCCGGCCCCACCAGGTGCGCAGCACCAACGACGACCATGCAGGGCGTTGGACGTGCGAGGCAGGCGTCGATCTGCGGAAGCCAGTTGTTGTTCCGTTCCACGATGAGCGATCGGTACGCGGCCGGATACTCGGTGAAGTCGGCGAGGAGTGTTTTCTCGAGCGCCGCGCTGTCGCCTCGCCGCCAGGCCGCGACAATCGACTTCAGGCTGTTGCGCGCGGTCTCGGCCTCGCTCAGCGAGCTCCTGAGCATCTGCTCCTGCAACGATTCCGACATGGTGTCGAGACGATCGATCTGCGATGCAGTGGTTTCGAGGCCGATGATCCTCTTGCCCGCGGCTTTCGCGCGATCGTAGAAATGCTTGTCGAGACCCAAGTTCGGATCGAGTCCGGCCTTCTGCGCTTCGAGCGCCGCGACCGTCAGCATCACCATCCACGGCTTCATCGCCTGGAACATCTCGGCGGGCAGCCCGGCGTCCTTGAGCCGCGTGGCCACGAGAGCGGCGGTTTCCTTCGAGACCACGCTATCGAAACGACGGCCATCGAGATACATCCCCTTGGCGAGGATCGTCGGCGCCAGCGTCAGCGCATCGGCTTCTGCAAGGTCGATTTCTTCAACCAGCGTGTCGGATGCCGAGAATGCTTTCTCGAAGGCGGGGCTCAGCGGGTAGACGTCCGGGCTGAGCGCGTGCACCGAGCCCGCCAGGTAGACGAGCTTGGTGCCCGATTGCACCTTCCACAGAAAGCTTTTGCCTGAGGTATTGGTGGTTTGCGCCGCAACCGCGCCGGCCGCGGCGACTGCGGCCACACAGATTACGAGACCGACCAGCCTGCGGGTCAGAGTGCCGGCGTTGTGCATGCAGGGATTATCGGCTAATCCTGCTTGCCTCTTCTCTCTGCCAGCCACTGCTCACTTACGGGGCTGACATCCGTGCGGGTGTTTCTCCGGCTGCTTCGCCATGTCGCGCGGACGACCCAGAGCAGCGCCGCACCAACCGCCAGGAGAACGGCAAGGTCTGTGTACGAACCCATTCGGCCTCGAGCGTGGCAACGCTCGTACCTGTGACGCCTGCCGTATCGACAAGGGTTCCGGCGGTTTTCCCGCGGCCGCGATTTCAGAATCGCATTGGAGTGAGGCAACTCTGCAAGAGTTGCAGGGCCGGAACTATGGAACGACAGCGATAGGCGCCTGCCAGAAGGCGGCCTTCTGGCCATTTGGCTCCAGAATCGTGACCTGACAGTCGTACCGGCCGGGTGCCAGTCCGTCCATCGGAACGCTCAATCGCACTGGCACCGCCTTCGATCGCGTATTGAGCCCATCCGTTACTGCGAGTGGCTGAGTTTCGAGCACCTTCTCACTGCCGCGGAGAAACGTTACGAACGCCACCAGTGGCTGCGTTGTCTGCGCGCCTCGCTGGTAGGCCTGTAGATACACATACATCTCACGGCTTCGACTGAAGACACGGGTCACGCTAGGAAAGAGCTTTTCGCCTCCGAAGACCAACGGATGCGTGAACTGCGCGGCGCCATTCTGCACGGTGTGCAACGCTTCGTTCATCGGGACACGCTGACTGCTGAGGACGACTGAGCTGATCGGAAGCCGCACTTCTTCTTTCAGAAGATTGGGAACCGTGAACGCAGCCTGGTAGGTGCCGATCCGTCCAGTCGTCGAGTCGCGCGCCAGGATCTTGATGACGTACTTGTCGGGCAAAAGCGTGAACCCAGTGTCGTACTGAATTGGGCGCGTGCCCAACTGGTTCGCGGTTTCCTCGCTCACAGGGATATCGAGTCTGTCGCGCACGTTCTGAATCGTGTAGCCGAACGCGTCCTTCACCTCGCCGATGAAGTCGATGAGCGTTCGCTTGGCGCCACGCCGCCGCGCCAGCTCCAACTCACTGCCCGGAATCTTCACAGCAACCGGCACGAAGTACTCGGCGCTATTCAGCTGAAAGTAGTTCACCTCCATTGCGATGGTGATGTCGGTGACCGGGTCGTCGAGCATCAAGGCTTCTTCGAGCTGGCGCTCCTTGTCCGCATCTGTGAACCGGCCGAACGCCTTGTCGGCGTAGTAGCCCTGTCGATACGAGAGCTCACCGGCCTGACCGCCATTCAGCGTGATGCGCACACGCCGAAATTTCCCGTTGGCGTCTATGTGCGTGCTGTAGTACCCGACGATGTAGTAGTCGCTGACGGCTTGCGCGGCCTGCACGATTCCGAGCGACAAGTCGTTGTAGTCGAACATCGCTTGTCCGCCGGTGTCCTTGGCGAGTGCGTACAGCGTGTCCTGCGATCGCTGGAAGTTGGTCACGGCCGCTTCGGCGAGCCTTCCGGTGAACATGCCGACGCCGCCGGGCGAGGCCATGCGCGCGTCACCGAGTGGGGGAGTGGCCACCAGGCCGCGCGCGTCGATCGGGTTGAGCGTCACGTTGGCGCGGATCGCCTCGTTCACCGTTGCGCGCAGCTGTGCCTGATTGTCGGCGCCATTCAGCCGCAGGCCGCTCGCGAAGTAGAGCAGGGTCTTCTGCTCGGGCAGCGGGCGCAGCATCGAGACGGCCGTCTGCAGCGCCGCCAGCTGGCGGTCGGTGTTGAAGATGTTGAACTCGGCTTCGTTCTGCCCGAATGCGCTTCCCTCGGGATGATCGGGAATCCCGTCGTTGTTCTGATCGTCGCCGTAGATCAGGATCTGTATGACCTCGCGAAGCGTGTTCTTGTTGTCGGTGAAGTCGGCCTTCACCGAGACCGCGCCGTTCTGGAACGCCATGACGGCGATCAGATCGGCGGGCGTCATCTGCGTGTCGACGTATTTCAGCGCATTCGTGTAGGCCCGAATCTGATCGGGTGGCGACATCGCCGAACCATCGAAGTAGAAGACCAGAAGGCGCCGGTCCTGATAGCGGATGTCACCGGCCGCCGGCGCTGCGATCTGCGTCGCCGTCGCTCGCTCGACCTGCGCGTTTGCGGGTGGAGGCGGTGCCGGTGCAGGCGGCGTCTGGGCTGTCGCAGGCGCGGGACTCTGCAGGCGCTGGAACTCGACGAACGCGATGTCCTGCGGCTGTCCGTCCTCGGTCACGCTGAAGTCTTTTGCGGTCAGCCCCTCGATGACTTTGCCATCTCCGTCTTTCACCGTGACCGTCTGCACGATGAGGCGTGTCGTCGATCGAAAGACTGGCGGCTGCGTTTGCGGTTGTTGCTGAGCGGACGTCCCCGCCGTGGCGGCGACAAACAGAGGCACAGAGATACAGAGAAGAACGACAGGATTCCTCATCAGCCTCTCTCAGAACCTCATTCGCAGACTGGTTAGCACGCGTCGCATCTGGTTGGCTCCGTTAGGCAGGCCGAACTGCGGGCTGCCAACGAGCGTGTTGACACTCGAATACGTTACCTGGTTGAGCACGTTGGTCGCATCGATGCGCCAGTCCATGTTGAGCCGGCTGCCCCACGGGAACGTGCGCGTGATGCCGGCGTTCACTGTGAACTGTGCAGGCCCGCGTGCCGAGTTGCGTCCGGCGTTCCCCCATTCACCCGGCGCAGGCGTCGTGTACGCGGCCGGGTTCAGATAGTAGCCCTCCGGCTCATCCGCTGTTGCTCCCGTGAGCGAAGCGCGAATCGCGCCAGAGTAACCGGTTCCCGGCGTCGTGGTCAGATAGTACGGCGTAAGTGGCAGGCCGCTTCCGGCGGTGATCTGGCTGGTGATCGTCCAGCCTTTCAGCAGCGACCCTTGCCATCCGTCAACCAGTGCGCCACCGGCCACACCAACGCCCGTCGTGTACTGAAACTGCACCGAGAGCAGATGACGCTGATCGAAGTTGGACGGGCCACGCTCGGCTTCGAGATCGAGCCAGTTCTGCGCGAACACCGTGCCACTGAGATTCGCCCCCGTATACGAGGCCGCATCGTCGATTGCCTTCGCGAGAGTGTATTGCACTGTCGCCGTGAGGCCGTTGCGCAACCGCCGACGCACCTGCAACTGGCCCGCATGGCGCGATGAGGTGCCGTTGGAGATCAGATAGACAAAGCCGGATGGGCACGTGACGCACGGATCGACGAACCCCGGAGGATATGTGTTGGGCAGGAACTCCTGGATGAGTCCCGTGCCCCTGGTGCCCAGGTACGTGGCGCTCACCGTGAGCGACGCCGGCAGGTCACGCTGAACGGAGGCCTGCCAGTTGTGCGCCGATCCGATCCGGAAGTTGGGATCGACGGCAAACGTGTTGAGCGTTTCTCCTTCAGGCGCGACGAATCCGTTGGCGAGCGTGAGCGGATTGTCCGGTGAGTTGGCGATGCTCATCGCCTGGGAGAGCGGCGGCTGCTGCGCCATCAGCGTGGCGATCGATTGATAGACGTTGCTGTTGCGGTAGATCCCATAGCCTGCCCGGACCACCAGCGATGACCCTGGCACGGGCCTCCATGCGGCCGCCAGGCGCGGCTGCAGCCCGCCCCAGTCCGAGCGCATCAATGACGAGGGATACGTTTGGCCGGTCAGGGATCCGGTGGGATCCGTTGCCAGCACCGGGTTGATCGACTTGAAACCCGGTCCGATTTCCAGGTTGACGAGGCGTCCGAATCGCTCGCTGAGCGGCGACTCGTACTCCCAGCGCGCACCAGCCGTGATCGTCAGCGACGGGCCTACTCTCCAGTCGTCCGTGATGTATCCGGCATAGGAGTACCCGCGCAGGGACTTGTCTGCGTTGCCGTAGGCGATCTGGCTC
The DNA here is from genome assembly GCA_032156805.1 of Acidobacteriota bacterium. Classification (GTDB taxonomy): domain Bacteria; phylum Acidobacteriota; class Vicinamibacteria; order Vicinamibacterales; family UBA2999; genus Gp6-AA40. Next base: position 28,326 of record JALDXQ010000068.1, on the reverse strand, counting down.
GTGCTCGGAACGCCAAGCAGGAAGTCGGCGAAGTCGAAGCCGGTCAGGCCCCCCGTGAACGTGAAGCCGCCGCGCGGATCCTGCTGCGAAAGGATGTCCACGTGATGGCGTCGTACGTCGCCACCGATCGTGAAGTTGTGACGGCCGCGAGCGAGAAACCACTCGGTGCCGGCGGAGTTCGTCCGGTTGCGCGTGAATCGCGGCAACGCATCGGTCAGTCCCGCCATGCCGCTGGCGAAGCTCAGACTCGGCGGTCCCCAGTTCACCGGCTCCTGGTCATTGCCCGCGATCCCGGCGTCGCCGGACACGTTCGAGCGGTGCGAAAAATAAGGAATCGTCTGCCCGGTCTGCTGGGTGAACTGATAACGGAGGCGCATGGAGATCAGCTGCGCGATCCGATGGCTCCAGTTGATCTGCGCATCGAACGCCGATGCGTTGTTCTCGTCCTCGAAGCCGAACAGCGTCGTCGCATCCGTCACGGTGCGCTGATACGAGAGGTTGCCGAAGACCTGGTTGCGCGGATTGACGATCTGCGTCAGGCGGGATTGGAAGCTGTCCTGCCGCATCACGTTCAGCAACGGGACCTCGTAGTTGTACTGGCCGTCGCTCTCGCGGGTTGGCTGCGGGTAGTAGCCAAGCAACGCGGCCGCCTGCGGACTGATGCGATCGCGAGGGATCACGTTGCCCGGAAACGGCAACCCGGTCAGCGGATCGACGATCTGAATCGGGCGGCCGGAAGCGTCACGGCTTTGTGAGAAGTCACCCGACCGCTCGAGCGCCGTCGGCATGAGGCCGGGTTGTGTGACCGCGGTGTCATCAGCCACACGCTGGAACCCGGCGAAGACATTGAGTCGGTTCTGCAGGCGCGGAACCTTGACCGGCCCGCCGAATGTGCCGAGCAGGTGGACGTTGTAGTAATCGGGGCGAGGTGTCTGCACGCCGGTCAGTGAGTAGGAGCGCGCGTCCCAGAACGAGTTGCTGAAGAGACCGCCGATCATGCCGTTGTAAAGCGCGCCGGGGCGCCGGCGGTTGTTGCCAAAGGCGGCCGGTTGCGCAAAGGGCGAGGCGGCACCGTTGTTGACGCTACCGTTGATCAGAAAGCCATCTGCGGCAGCACCCGCATCCGCGGGTGGATCGTCAGGAGGTGGCGCAGCCGCTGGCAGCGTTCGGGGCGCCTGAGGAGTCGTCACGCCCGCACGCTGGAAGCCGGTTTGAGGTGGGATGGCCGGTACGCTCGCCTGCGAAGGGGAGTTGGTGCCTGCGTTGCTCGCCTCCGGCGCATGCGCAACGGGAGCGGGAGGCGGCGGCAGGCCACGAGTGATCTCTTCGAAGGGGAGGAGTGACAGCTCCCACATCGCTGGTTGCGAGTCCGGAGCGATGGTGACCTCGCGCGTGAGCGCCGCAAAGCCGCGCATCTCGATCGTGAGGCTCCAGGTGCCGTCCGCGATGTCAGCGAATCGGAAGATGCCCTGCGCATCGGTCGACGTTGTCCGCTGTTCATCGCCCTGTGTCGCCGTGACCGTGGCGCCTGGAACCGCGAGGCGGCCGAATATGACCTGGCCAATGTACTCGGAAGCCGCTGCCGCAGGAACGGGGACGCTGACGCCAACGAGTGCAACGATGAGCACACGTGCAACAGCGTTCCGAAGAGCGAAGGCATTCCAGCGCCGCCAATGCAGCATCCTGAATGCAGAATGCAGAAGCGCCAGGCGCGGCCAATTGGGCAGTGTCTGCATTCTGAATTCTGCATTCCGCATTGTGCAGAGTCTTAGTCCGCGACCGGCTGCTGAACGCTGTCGATCACGACGACATCTACCGGGCCTCGCTGTGAGTCGAGCTTCAGCCCAAGCTGCTCCTGCAGCGCCGTGAAGACGTTTGGCTGGTTCGGGTCGATCGGTGCCGGGGCGCCGTTGACCAGTGGTGGCCCGCCGCCCGGAAAGACCGAACCGAGACCTTCGAGCGAGTACGTCAACTCGAAGTCGTAGTTGCCAGTCAGTTCGGTCTTGTCGAGGACGATCCGGCCGACTTGCGGTGAAAGTGTCTGCGCGAGGTTTGACATCGGGGTTCCCCCCGCATTCATCCTGCCTGGCCCGATCATGAACCCGCACTCGAGTTTCTGACCCGGTTGCGGCGGTGCCAGCGCAGGACCACCGCCACGTCGCCCGCGCATGACCGCGGAGCAATCGACCGCCGCCGGCGAAAGGTTAGGGCCGAGCTTGCCGTCGGCGCGGGCCTTCACGAGCGCGTAGATCGCCATCTCGCGCATTTCGTTGTGAACCGCCAGCTTGAATCGTTCGGCCAGCAGTGATTGGAGCATCGGCCTCATCAGATCCGCGGTGAAGTCCCCTTCGGGTGCCTTGGCGACAATGTCAAATCGATCGGAGGCCATCCAATCCGGTCCGCCCACGATCTGGAATTCCTGTACGTTGAACGCTTGCCGCAGCAGCATCCGCAGCGTGACATTGCTGGCGGTGAAGCGGCCCCCCGGCTGCAACCCGAACATGACGCGGCCGTCGCCCGACTTGTTCGGTCTGACCGATGCCACCTCGAATGTCTTGGCCAGTGTCTGGGCGTCGAGGATCGGGCCCTGCAGAAATGCCGGCACCACGAACGTCGCGCATGCGGCCGCTATCAGGATCTGTCTCTTCATCGCTGTTCGTCTCCGGGAAATGAGCTTCAGCATTCTCGGCACTCTGAAGGGGCGGATGGCGACGCTGCTTTTGACGTCCGGCCAGCTGGATTGGTTCGTCGGCGCGACGAGAGACGATGTCTATTCGACACCTTCCACCGCAGACGGTTCCGCCCCCTCAGTTTTCTGTCGGTTTCTCGAAGGAGCCGATTCTGTTGGTCGTCTTGCGTCATCGACGACGACCACGGCAACCGGGCCGCGCTGTGCGTCGAGTCTCAGGCCCAGCTGCTCTTGCACGGCGGAGAAAATCGAGACGCCTCGAGGAGTGAGCGGGGTCGTTGATTCCGATGTCGGACCCACCGAGAGTCCACCGCCGGGCCCTCGTCCGCGCACTGCCGGGTCTGGTGCGAACTCGAGGTCGTAGTCGAATGCTCCGGAGAGACCCGTGCGATCGATGACCGTGCGGCCGGTGAACTGCGCCAGTACCTGAGCCATCTGCTGCATCGAGACACCGCCACCGGTTACTCGGCCCATCTTGACCGTTGTTCCGCACGTCGGTCGTCCGTCGGGTTGCCTCGGCGCCAGCGGGGCGAGGCCGCTTCGCGCGCGTTGGGCCGCTGCACAGTCGGCTGCCGCTGGCGTCAATTGAGGACCCAGTGGCGCGTCGCTCCTGGCCGTGACCAGCGCATAGATCGGAAGGTCGCGAGTCTCGTGGTGGACCTTCAGGTTGAAGCGCTCAGCGAGCAGCGACTGCATGCGTGGCGCGAAGTCAGAGACCTGGCCGCCGGCGACCGTTGCGGCGATGTCGAACCGTTCGCGATAGATCCATGCCGGACCTCCGACCAGCTGTGATTCCTGCAGCCGGTAGGACATTCGGATCATCGACTCGAGCGTGACGTTGGTCGCTTCCCATGTCCCGTCGGGCAGGATGAGCATCGACACACGCGCGCCGCCGGTCGTGTTTGACAGGACCGTCGCGACATCGAACGAAGGTCTGCCGCCTGCGATCGTCTCGATCCTCGACGGGAGAATCGGTGCACCGAGTGCTCCAGCGACGACGGGTGCAGAAAGTGTCGTGACCGCGCCGACGAGCAGCAACGTCCTCGACCACGCGCTCGCGCGAGCTCGAGGCCGATCCGACATGATGCGTTCGATTCGCTTCTTCAAATCAGCGCCGGTCACTCCGGGCACACATGACAGCGGCGATTCGATGTAGAACTGGCACGTCCTGAGGATGCTCTCGGCGTACACATGCGGGTCGCTGCCAAGGCGCACGACCTCTTCGTCGCACGCACGCTCACGCTCGTCCACGAGCCGGCTTCCGATCCACCACACCAGCGGATGGAACCAGAAGATGGCCTCGACGAGCATGTGGGCGGCGGCCGTGAGGTTGTCGCGACGACGGACGTGCGCAAGTTCGTGCGCGAGGATCGCCTGCACCTGGGCGTCGTCGAGCCGCGTGTCGATGCCACGCGGCCAGAGAAGGACAGGTCGGACGATGCCAAAGATACCGGGCTCGAGCGATGTGTCCGCCGACACAATCGGCAGCGCGGCCGACGGTTCGATCCGCTCGAGCACTTCGAACACGCGGCCGGAGTCGATTCGTGCGCCGGCACGGACCGAGTGCGACACGCCCCGCCACCGCGCGAGCCAGACGCCGAGAATCACTGCACAGCCGGAAAGCCAGATCGCTCCGGCAACAGTGGCGACGTCGACTCCGGTGTCAGCCACGGCGCGCGCGATCGGGAAGGCCGTGCCTGGCGACAAGAGCGGCTGGCTCACCGCCTCGATGGCCTGCGTCCATTCCGGTGGCGCCGACGGCAATGCTTCCCGCCATTCGAGGCGGGCGCCGAGCGAGGTCAGCGGCGCAAAGGGGATGAGAAACTTGAGCGACGCGGCGAACCAGATCCAGTAGCGCGTCTGGGCGTGAGCGCGCCCGCAGGCCAGGGCCATCAGCGCGAGGACCGCTGCCACGAGCGTTGACTGCCAGAGATGGGCGAGCACGGCATCGACAGTCATCGTGCACCTCGTGACTTCGCTTTCTCCGCCTGCAGTCGCTTGAGCGTCTGTTCTGCTCCCTTGACGTCTTCGAGCGTCAGGCTGCCCGACTCGATGAGGTGCGCGACGACCGGCTGGCTGCTGCCACCAAAGAAATCGAGCAGCTCGTCGATCAGCCGCCGCTGGGCGGCGCTGCGCGATACGACCGCCTCGAAGATGTGGGCGTTACCGATCTTCTTGGTACGCCGGATCGCCTTCTTGCTCTCCAGCCGATAGACCATCGTCTGGACCGTCGTGTAGGCGGGCCGATCCTTCTCGGGAAAGGCTTCCTGAATCTCGCGGACCGAGATCGCGCCATTGCTCCACAGCGCGTCCATGATCTGCAACTCGAGCTTCGTCAATCGCGGATGTGCCACGTCGTCTCCTACTCGCGTGGTCAGATCTACTACAGATGTAGGTAGGCGTGCAAGAGGACAGCGGCCCGAGCGGGCGATGGGGCGGTGGTGCGACGGTCCGTCTGACGGTCCTACAGGAACCGAATGTTTCGAATCCCGCTCTGCGTGACGAACACTCGCGTGGCACCGGCCTGCTGGTCGAGCGGCCGGACGAAGAAGCCGCTGCCATCACGGCTGTACGTGAGTGTCGTGCCGAGCATCTCGCTGCCGTCAGGCAGCGTCATCGCAATTCTGCGCCCGTGTGTGGAGGCGGGGTACTCGGACGCGTCTCCCTCATCGGCCAATGGCGTCTGCACACTGGGAAGGAAGAACAGCGCGTCCAGATGAATCATCGAGACGAACTTCGTCTCGTCGCCGAACGGTGTCGGCGATACGTGCAGATACGCCCTCGCCGAGCTGAAGTCGTTGGTGTAGCCTCGGACGACGCGGCCGTCGCGGTACTGTCCGACCACATGCTGCCAGCCCGCCAGCGTCGCTGTTGCACGAGGGGTCGCCTTGCTGACCGTCGTCTCCAGACGCAGTGGCTCCCCGACGAGGTCGTCGAGCGGGAGTGGGCGCCGGAATGCACAGGCGCCCTCGAGGCGTGGGTTGCTCTCGAAGGTTCCGACGTCATGGCAGCGCAGCACGCGTGACGGCATGAGGTAGGTGCGGGTGGCGCCGGCGAATTCCAGCACGATCGTCGAATCCGGCTTCAGTTCCTCGGTGGTCTCGAACAGCACGCCCCCTTCGGACAGGTCGATCACGTTGACCTCCTGACCGTATTTCACGCGTGCCGCTCGAAGTCCGTGCAGCTCATTGGCCGCGAAGCGACGGTGTGCTCGTCGTTCGGCGGCGGGCCTCTCCATTTCGACAGCGTGTTGCACCAGCATCTCTGATCTCGCTCCTGCCAAGGCTGAGGCAATCCCAGCGCCAGGATCCGGGAATGTCCCTGAGCCATGCGGATCGGCGAAAACACGAGAGGAATGGACCATTGAGCCTGGTCGACCCCGGGGTGGGGTGTCGCCGGGACGGCAATCAGTGGCGGCGTGTTGGCAATCGGCTTGCCGTAGAGTCGGCTGACCGGACGGGTTGGCTGACCCGAGGGAGTAGGCCGGATCGTGTTCTCTGCACCCGGCCTGCCTGTTCTCTGGACCCGGCGGGCCCGGTGGGTCTCGAAAAGAAGACCCCCGATGGCTTACCGCAGCGGCGGCGGGACGGTGCCGCCGTTGGTGCCGGCCCCCGTGATGACCTTCATGGCCAGCGCGATCATCGAGCCGACGTCGGCGGCGTTGGCCGGTAGCACGAGCGTATTGCTCGACTTGGCGAGCTCACCAAACTGCGCGATGTACTGTTCGGCCACTCGAAGCTGTACCGCTTCCATGCCCCCCTGGGTCTGCATTGCGCCGGCCACGCTGCGCAGTCCCTCGGCGGTTGCCGTGGCCACTGCGAGGATCGCGGCCGCCTGTCCCTCGGCCTCGTTGATCTGCTGCTGCTTGCGTGCCTCCGATGCCTTGATCGTTTCCTGCTTGGAACCCTCGGCCGCGTTGATGACCGCGTCACGCGAACCTTCGGAGGTCAGGATGACCGCGCGCTTCTCACGCTCGGCGCGCATCTGTTTCTCCATCGCGGCGAGCACGTCGTGCGGTGGCGTGATGTTCTTGATCTCGTAGCGCAGCACCTTGACACCCCACGGCTCCGACGCCTTGTCGAGTTCCGTGACGACGGACAGGTTGATGTTGGTGCGTTCCTCGAATGTCTTGTCGAGATCGATCTTTCCGATTTCGCTGCGCAGCGTCGTCTGAGCGAGCTGCGAGATCGCGAACAGGTAGTCGGAGATCCCGTACGATGCGCGCTCGGCGTTGAGTACCTTGAGGTACAACACGCCGTCGACGCCGACCTGCACGTTGTCGCGCGTGATGCAGACCTGCGCGGGGATGTCGAATGCCGCTTCTTTCAGCGAGTGCCGATAGCGGATGACGTCGAGAAACGGCCACAGCACGTGAAATCCGGCGCCGAGTGTCCCGGAGTAGCGGCCCAGGCGCTCGACCACGTACGCGTTCTGCTGCGGGACGACGACCGCAGTCTTGGCGATGATGATCAGCACCAGGACCGCTAGGATCAGCAGCACGATCAGACCAGGAGTCATCAGACGGCCTCCTCCGGCTTCACGAGCAGGGTGAGCCGCTCGGCACGAACGACAACGCAGCGGTGACCGCGTGCGAGTGGAGTGGAGCCGGTATTGCGTGCGCTCCACGTGGTGCCGCGCAGTTCCACGCGACCGTTCGCACCGGCACTCATGTCCTCGAGGGCCGTTCCCGTTTCGCCGGCCAGCGTGTCGATATCATCGGCGCCGGCACCCAGATTCAGCTTGCGCATGAGCGGGTTGCGAAACAGGGCGAGCGACGCGACCGAGGCCACCGAGAACAGCAGCCACTGCAGCCAGTTCGCCTCTACGAGGCCGCTGCCCGCGAGCCCGGCGACAACGATCGCAGCAATGCCAAAAAAGATGATGTAAAAGCCGCCGGAACTGACCATTTCCAGCGCGATCAGCACGAGCCCGAGGACGAGCCAGTACCACCAGGTCATTGTGTGAGTGGGCCGATTATCGTGGGTCTCGGCCCGTTATGCAATGTGACGAAGGAAAAAGGCGCTCGGTTCAACGAGTGCAAAAGCCTGCAGGCTGGCTGCACGGATTCGCTAGAGAAACCGAACCCGTTGCGCTCCTGCCGCCGTCACGAAGACGCGCAGATTGTTGGAGCCGGGATCAGCCGGGTGAATGAAGAACCCGTGTCCTTCGCCGCGGTAGCCGAGCGTGGAACCGATCATGACCTCGCGATCGCGAAAGGTGACTTCGACCTTGCGCCCCTGCGGCGGATCCCGGAAGTCCCTGCTGTCGACGCGCGTCGGATCGCCCATGAACTCACGCACGAAAAAGAGTGCCTTGAGCTGCGCGAGCGGGATGTACGTCGAGTCACCCTGGCGCGGGTTTGGCGACAAGTGCAGCTGATTCTTGGATGGATGAAAGTCGTTGGTGTAGCCGTAGACGACGCGGCCATCGTTGAACCTGGCGATGACTTTCTGCCAGCCCGCACTCGGTTCCGGTCGAGCGGCCCGCACCGCCGCCGGGGCCTCGCGTCGAGGCGCGAGTTCAGGGATCGACAACGGTCGCTTGAACGCGCATGCACCCTGATACTTGAGAATCTCTCCCAGCGACGCCATGCGGCAGCGGAGCACTCGCGACGGTATCAGAATGGGGCTGTCTGACCCGGTGAGTTCGACCACGACGTTGGCATCTTGTGCCAGCGCACTCTCTGTCTCCAGCAGCACGCCGCCGGCAGAAATATCGATGATGCGGACGTCCGCGCCGTACTTGATCCGCGCACTACGCAGCCAGTGCAGATCGCTCGCCCTGAGCCGCTGGTGCACTCGGCGATTGGCGTCGACGTCAACGGCGAGCTCCATCGAGTCGCCAATGCAGACGACCCCGGGAACCGTTCTGTGCAATTCCGCGCTTGCCATCACAACCTCACCTGATGTTGCTGCAACCTCGACGCCATGGCTCGTGTCGCCGCCAGGATGCTCGTGGTCCTCGACTTACGGAGATAATCGGACAGAGGCGTGTGTCGCACGAGTGCCTTTTTGGAACAGAATCCAGTGAACTCAGATTTTCCGAGGCATGAAGATGTCGAACGAACAGTTCCCCGTAACGAAAACCGATGAGGAATGGAGGCGCCTGCTCACGCCCGAGCAGTACGCGGTGCTGCGCGGGCACGGCACCGAATATCCCGGCTCGTGTGCGCTGCTGTCCGAGCATCGCGCAGGCACCTTCTCATGTGCCGCGTGCGGGCAGTCACTTTTCGTTGCGGATCGGAAGTTCGAAAGCGGGACCGGCTGGCCCAGCTTCTTCGCGCCGATCGAGGGTTCCATCGGCACGACGATCGATCGCAGTCACGGGATGACGCGCACGGAAGTGCACTGCAGCCGGTGCGGCAGTCATCTCGGACATGTCTTTCCCGACGGTCCACCACCCACGGGCCTGCGTTACTGCATCAACGGTGTGGCGTTGAACTTCAGGACGAGCGAAGAGCTGAAGAACGACGAACGGGGCTCTTAGTTCAGGCGTTGCGACAGGGAGGATGCTGGCAGTCGCAGCGGAGTTCGATCTTGTCGCCGGCCTGCTTGCAGTGATCGCTGCAGTACTTTCCGAATGGTCCTTTCGGTTCGACGGTGCAATTGCAGGCCGGGTGAGCGCATTTCGTCGGTCCAGCCATGTCGACCCTCCGTTCATTCGGACTCTACGCCTGTTGCGACTGGCGCACAAGCGATGGAGGGGGTCGCGTTGATGAGGTGGGCTCTATTGCTCAGGCAACGCTATCGACGAGGTGCCGCCAGTGCAGCTGCCATTCCTCTGGAACAGTCGCGCCGCACAGTCGATTGGATTCGCTGTCGTGTTGCCACACCACTCGCACGGGAACGGAGATGGCGGCTTTCGGAAATGTGATGCGGAATGACTGCTTGGCGAGGGCGCTCGAATCGCGCTTGCCGATGAAACGCAGGCCACCATAACTCACATCGAGGACCCGCACGAAGGTGTCGTCCACGCGCGCGTTCAGTTCACCACTGGGCCGACGGCGTGGCCAGCGCCGCGCCAATGAGAAGCTCTCGCTGCTTTCCGTCGTTGGAAGACGACGCTCGACGACCGCCAGCAGCTGCGACGGCTTGACCGGTTTGAGCAGGAAGTCGGCGCCCAGTTCCCGGGCCTCCGCCTCGAGGCCGCGATCCGCGTAGCCGGTCACGATGATGACCGGGATGCGCTGGGGATTGACGGCCGCCAGGTAGAGGCCATTGAACTCTGCGAGGCGCAGATCGGTGATGACCAAATCCGGGGTATTCGATGAAAGCAGGTTGAGGGCGTCGGTCATGGACGCCGTCTCGGTGACGTCGTATCCCGCGCCCGTCAGGAGTTGGGCCAGGCCGCGCCGCGTCGCGGTGTCGTCTTCAACAACGAGGATTCGGAAAGCCATACTCTACAAGCAGGCAAGGGCCAGACCAACTCGAATTTGCTCGATTTTGTGGCGAGATGCCATTTTGGACGGTCACGCTCCGTCGTGGTTTCATACGATTGTGATAACGGCCAAGACGACCTTGTGATCTTAGTATCGTCTCGGGAGGTCTGGCGCATCAGTGTCGAACGCCGTGCCGGGAGAAAATCAGGCTGTCAGGAAGTGAGGTCGACGTGATGACAAGGCGTATTCTGGGCCTGCTGGCGTTTGCGGCGCTGGTGTCTCTGGTCACGGACCGGGCCATCGACGCACAGGGTGCGGCGCAGCCCGCATCGGCGGTCTCTCGCCTCTCGCCAGAAAAACTCAAACGCCTCAATGCCGAGCTCGACAGTTACGTCGCAGCTGGAAAACTGGCCGGGGGTGTCCTCTGGGTGGGCCGGCGCGGGCAGGCACACGTCTACGCCTTCGGTCAGCGCGACGTGGAATCGCGCGCCCCGATGCGTGAGGACACGATGTTCCGCATTGCGTCGCAGACCAAGGCCCTCGTCAGCACTGCGACACTGATGCTGCAGGAAGAGGGCAAGCTGCTGATCGGCGATCCGGTCTCGAAATATCTCCCCGAGTTCCGCGAGACCACCGTCGCTGTTCCCAAGACCGGCGGCGGCTACGACATCGTCAAGGCGCGTCGCCCCATCACCATTCGAGATTTACTGACGCATACCTCAGGCGTTGGCTATGGGAGCGGTGCCGCCTCGGACAAGTGGCAGGCCGCCGGGATCACGGGTTGGTACTTCGCGGATCGCCAGGAGCCGATTCGCGAGACGGTGTCGCGCATGGCGAGCCTGCCATTCGAGTCGCACCCCGGTGAGCGGTGGGTCTACGGCTACAGCACCGACATCCTCGGTGCGTTGATCGAACAGGTGAGCGGCCAGTCTCTCGACGAGTTGCTGAGGTCGAAGATCTTCGCACCGCTCGGCATGAACGACACGTATTTCTACGTACCGGAATCCAAACGCGATCGTGTGGCGACGGTGTATTCGCTGGGAGCGACAGGCCGTGTCGAGCGCACTCCCGATCAGGGCGGGATGGTCAGTCAGGGCTCGTATACCGCAGGTCCGCGCCGCAGCTTCTCGGGCGGCGCCGGCCTCATCTCGACCGCGCGCGACTATGCTCGCTTCCTTCAGCTGATGCTCAATGGCGGTGAGCTCGATGGCGTTCGCCTCCTGAGCCGGCCGACCGTGGAGTTGATGACGAGCAATCATCTGCGTGGTCTCTCATTCACGGAGGGTCAGGGCTTCGGTCTCGGCTTCGCCGTTCTCACTGATCTCGGCGCGCGCGGAACTCCCGGTTCGGTCGGCGAGTACGGGTGGGGCGGCGCGTATCACTCGACCTATTGGGTCGATCCAAAAGAACAGATGGTCGTCGTCTATCTTACGCAGCTGATACCGGCGGGTGATGTCGACGATCACGCGAAGGTCCGCGCGCTGCTCTACGCGGCTATCGAATAGCGGCGCCTCGTTCCTCGAGCAGTTCCCGCAGGACCGAGCGGTGACAGTGCGCCTCATCGGCGCAATAACAGCCGACTGCCAGGTCCGTGCGATGCGAGAGGGCGGCAAGCAAATCGAGAAGGCGCGCCGCCTCGGGGCGCTTCATCTCACTGCGATACCGCCTCACGAATGTCTTCCATCTGGCTGGATCGTCGCCCGCCTGCTTCGCGGCTTTCAGTAATGCCTCGCTTGGCGCGGCTTCCGGTACCCAGGCGTCGTAGAAGTCTCGTGCTGCCAGCTGGCTTTTCGCAACGCCACGCGGCGGCCGCCGAACGGTTCCAAGGCGCAGGCCCTCATCGCGCGCGCGAGGGCTGCCGAGCCTGACGATTTGAATTGCCATCGTCTCAGGAGTCTAGACTAGCCTTCTTCAGAACGGCTGGGGTTGTTATGCTCGGCGGATGCTGCCTGACGGCTTGGAGATCTCGACTGACCCCGCGCGAATCGACGTGGACATGGTGCATCGATTCCTGAGCACGTCGTATTGGGCGGAGGGTCGCTCGCGCGAGACGGTCGAGCGCTCCATCGCCAACTCGATTGTTTTCGGCGCCTACGTCTCCGCAAGGCAGGTGGCGTTCGCGCGGGTCATCACCGACCGCGCCGTGTTTGGTTACCTTGCGGATGTCTTCGTCGTGCCGGAGCTCCGAGGACGTGGTGTGGCCAAGGCGCTGATGCAACGCGTCCTGTCACATTCCGACCTCGCCGGACTCAAGCTCATTCTCCTGCGAACGCGAGACGCGCATGGCCTGTATGCGCAGTTCGGATTCGAGGCGGCTACGAACCCGCACGAGTTGATGGTGTTGTCGCGGATCAAATATGACTGTTGAAGTGGAGCGTCACTCTGACCTCAGGGCGTCGAGCGGACTGAGCCTCGCTGCACGGCGTGCTGGCAGCCAGCACGCCAGCAGTGCGATGCCCAGCAAGAAGAGTGTCGTGGCGAAGAAGACGACCGGGTCGCGAGGGCTGACCTGGAACAGTAGTGATTGGATCCAGCGGCTGCCGACCAGCGCCGCGACCAGGCCGGCCGCGATGCCGATGAGCGTCACGGCGCTGCCCTGGCGCAGGATCATGCTCGCAACGCTGCGAGGCTCGGCACCCATCGCGAGCCGGACCCCAATCTCGCCCGTACGCTGCGTCACGATGTACGAGACGACGCCGTAGATGCCGATGGCTCCCAGCAGCAACGCCACCACGGCGGCGATGGCGAGCAGGACCATGGTGAACGACATCTGATCCGAGGCGCGGTCCACGATCTCCTGGAGAGTGCGCACCTGCGCCATCGCGAGGTTCGAATCGATCTCGTCGATCGCACTGCGCACGGCGCCTGCGAGCTGCAGGGGCGGCGTGCTCGATCGCACGATGTAGTTGGTCGTGGCGACGTCTGGTCCGGCGAGCGCCTCTCTCGGGATGTCTGGCCCTCCGGCAATTGACATCGCCATATACATCTGCGGCATCGCGGATGGCTCGTTGAGCGCCATCGTCGGCGTGTTCGAGGCGATGCCGACGATCGTCAGCCACGGATTCGAAGGAATCTTCGGGTTTGATGGCGCGCCCGATCGGACGCGACGTCCAATCGGATCCTGGCCGGGAAAGTACGCGTCGGCAAATGCCTTGTTCACGACCACGTTCGGCTCAGCGCGATCGATGTCTCCGCGCTCGATGGCCCGCCCGCGGAGCAGTGGCATGCCGATCGCCTCGTTGAAGCTTCCGCCGATGGCGCGGAAGAACACCCACGGCCGCGGCCTGGCCGGGTCGAACAGTTCGTCCTCGACCCGCAGCCCGTTGCCATAACATCCCATGCCGATCGGCAAGCATGTCGTCGTCGATACGGCGGTCACGCCGGGCACGGCTGCCAGGCGATCGAGGATCCGAAGGTGCACGTCGACGGCGGCCGCGCGAGTGGGATACCTGGTTTCGGGCAATCCGATGCTGAACGTGAATGCCGATGTGGGATCGAAGCCGGGATCCACCGCGCGCAGCTTTTGAAAGCTGCGCACCATGAGACCGGACGCCACGAGCAGGATCAACGCCAGTGCGACCTGTCCGCCCATGAGCAGCTGACGGGCTCGGTAGCTCCCGCGCGTCGCGGTCTGCCCGCGGCCATTCTCGTGCAGCGTCGCCGCCAGCGGTGTCAGGCGTAACAACGGAATGGCCCCGAACATCGCCGCCGCGACCAGGCTGAGTGCGAACGAGAATGCGAGCACGAAGCCATCGATGCGGATTTCGTTCAGGCGCGGCAGGCTTACCGGACCGAAGGCGACGAGAAGTTGCACGCCGCCCCATGCGAGCGCCAGTCCGAGCACGCCGCCGGCGAGGGCCAGGAGCGCGCTTTCGGTGAAGAAGTAGCGTGCAACCCCGCGATTACCCGCACCGAGCGCGCGGCGCACTGCGACTTCGCGCTGCCTGGTTTCGGACCGCACCAGGAACAGATTGGCGACGTTGGCGCACGCCACCAGCAGGACGAGACCCGCCGAGGCAAGCAGGACCCACAATGCCGTGACGATGCGGCCGACGATCAGGTCCTGAAGTGGCGCGGCTGCAGACACCATACCGGTCTGATTCGGAACTCTGCGCGATAGATCCTGGATGAGCGTCGTGATTTCCGCGCGAGCTGTGTCGATCGTGGCGTCGTCGCGCAATCGTGCGATGCCGTTCAGTGAAAAGAGAAACGAGGCATTGGCTCGTGTTGACTGCCCAGCCGTCCACAGTTCGGTGCGGTCGTCAGGAAAGCTGAACGACGCAGGCATGACGCCGATGACTTCGGTTGGCACGCCGTTGAGAGGGACCGAGCGGCCGACGATACCTGGATTGCCGCCGAATCGACGCACCCAGAGACCGTGGGACAACACGGTAACGGGTGCGGCACCGGTTTCGCCTTCGGCTTCAGTAAACCAGCGGCCGAGTGATGGCGACACACGCAAGACCGTGGCAAGCGAGGGCGTTGCGCGGCTAATCCTGATCCGTTCCGGAGTTCCTCCTCCGGTCAGTGTTGCCGCGCCGAAGTCGTAGACCGCCACACCCTCGAGCGTACGTGCGTGATCGGCGAGCTGGTAGTAGAGCTGCCAGGCCATCGACGTCAGGCCGGAGCGCATGCCCCGATCGGGAAAGCCGTAGTCGAGCGCAATCAGCCGGCTGGACTCCGGATACGGCAACGGATTCAGCACGACGCGATGCACCACCGTGAAGATGGAGGCATTGGCCCCGATCGCCAGCGCCAGGGTGAGCGCGGCAGCGAGCGTGAAGACGGGCGTTCGCACCAGCCGCCGCGCCGCCTGTCGAATCTCTTGCGCAGTTGTGTCCATGACTCCTGCCTTCGGTCGTGAAAGGATGCGTTCGCGTTCGCGACGCATCCGCGCCGCCCGTCCGTATCGTTCCGACAACGCGAGCACGAGCAGCCCGCTCAGCTCCCGTCCCCACAGGTGCGTTCGTCGCCAGATGTTTGCGTCGCGCGCTTCCCTCAGACGGCGCGCGAACATCTCCTCCATCGCGACGCCATACTCCCGGCGCAACCCTTCGGGAGACAGCCGCAGCAGCCACCGATACAGCCACATGGTCAGGCTCGCTGCGGATACAGCTTGCGTTGACGTGCGGCGCGCACGAGCGCGGCGAGGCGCTCGGCCTCCTGCGCCGCCGCGCGGCGGCCGGCCTTCGTCAGCGTGAAGTACTTGCGCCGCGGGTCGACATCCTCAGGTCCGGCCACCGGTGAGACCATGCCTTCCTCGGCCAGGCGGCGGAGCACCTGGTACAGCGCGCCGGTCGTGGGATCGAGGCGGCCACCGGATTGCTCCTCGACGTCCTTTCCAATCGCATAGCCGTGCGATGGCCCGGGGCCCAGGGCCAGCAGAACGTGGAATACCAGGTCGGGGAGCGCCTGGGCGGGGGCGGTGTCGTCTTCCTTCATGCGATTCCTTGGACGGAGCGCCGGCCGGAAAGGTTGAGTGAACGCAAACTGTAGTTGATGACACTATAGTTTGGAGAACTCGGGCGGCCTGTTATCGCCTGCCCAGCGCGAACCTGAACGATACGACCGCGCCCCGGATGGCGGAGGTCACGGCCTGACACGTTTTCTCCGCGAGACTCCGTTACGTCATCAGTTCCCTGCCGAAGGCCGCTCCCGGCCCTATAATCTCGAAGCTTTATTCATCCACAACACGACTACTCGTCACGGAGGTCCGTCATGTTTCCCAGTCGTTCTCGTGTTGCGCCCCTCGTGGCGCTGATGTGTTCGTCCGTGATGGCATTCGGGTGCGGCGGCAGCACGACCAGTGAGCCGCCGGCGGCATCAACGGCGCCAGCCGGCTCGGCGGCGTCCGCCTCGCGCAACAGCCACCAGGACTGGCCAACGGGGGACTACAGGGTGGTCGAGGGGTGGCCCAAGCCGCTGCCGGATACCGACCACTCGCACACCGGTTGGACGTGGGGTTCGTTTGGCGGCGTGTACGCCGAGAACCCGGACCGCATCTGGGTCGCGATGCGCGGAGAACTGCCGCTGCCGGCGGGCGCTGCGCCGTGGACACCGTATGTCGCCCTGCAACCACCGCGCGGCAACTCCACCGGCAACGGAGACGGGATCTCGGCCACCTGTCAGCCCGAGCCGAAGCGCGGATGGGAGCGTCGCTTCCAGCATTCGATCCTCGTGTTCAACGGCGCCGGCGACCTCATCGACCAGTGGCCGCACCTCGACAAGCTGTTCTCGCAGCTGCCCTGCGGTCGTGGGCCGCACCAGATCAAGATCAGTCCCTATGACAAGGAGAAGCACGTCTGGATCATCGACGACCAGCTGCATGTGATTTACAGATTCACCTACGACGGCAAGCTGGTGCACACCCTCGGCGAGCTCGGAAAGAGAGGCCGCGGTCCGAATACCTTCGATCGCCCGACCGACATCGCCTGGCTGCCTGACGGGACGTACTTCATCAGCGACGGCTACGGCGGCACACGCGTCGCCAAGTTCGGTCCCGACGACAAGTTCATCATGGACTGGGGACAGCCACCTGCCGATCCGAAGAACCCAGGCCCCAATGAGTGGAATACGGTCCACAGCATTGCCATCAGCGCCGACCGCAGGCTGTTCGTCGTCGACCGTGGCCACGCCCGGATGCAGGTGTTCGACGAGAACGGCACGTTCCTCGACATGTGGCCGCTGCGTTCACCCGACTGGCCGGCCAGCCAGAACACGCTGATGGTGAATCACTTCATCGACGACAAGGGGTTCATCTGGGTGGGCGATGCGCCGACCGCGCGGATTCTCAAGTTCGATCAGAAGGGCAACTTCCTCTACAGCTGGGGCGCGCCCGGTCCACAACCCGGACGTCTCGCCTGCTCGCACGGGATGACGACCGATCAGATCGGGAACCTGTATCTCGCCGATTGCTTCAACGGCCGCGTCCAGAAGTTCGAGCCGATCGCCAATGCCAATCCAGATCGGATTGCTGGCCAGATCCAGCGCACGTGGGATACCTGGAAGAGGCCGTAGGCTCCCGGCTCTCGGCTTTGGGCTCTCGGTTCTTGGCTATTGCGAGAGCCCAGAGTCCAAAGCCCAGAGCCTCGCCGGACTACCGTCCGGCGAGATTGACGACGATGTCCCAGTGGAAGCGGACGAAGCGATGGAGTTCTGCTTCGAGGATTCGTTCCTGATCGCTGTGCGCGCCGAATCCCTTGGGACCGTCTTCGACGTCGGTTGCTGGCCCGATGCCGTAGCACTGCATTCCCTTCTCGCGCAGGAACGCCATGTCGCTGGCGCCCGTGCTCATTGTCGGGAGCGTCGTCGTCTGGTAGTGCCGGGTGATGCCCGCTTCGATGATCCTGAAAGCTTCACTCTTGATCGACGACTCGCCGCCGTTGCGCGGCTTGCCATCGGTCGTTGGCGGCCACCCGTTGAAGACCGCTTCGACGGACGGATCGTTGACCACCTTCGTGATCTGCGCGAGGAATCCCTCGGGATTCTCGTCCGGCAGCATCCGCACATCGAGTGTGACCCTGGCTTCCGATGGGATCACGTTGTTGCGATAGCCCCCCTGAATAATGTTCGGCGAGACTGATGTGCGCAGCATCGAGGCATGTCTCGGCTCGTTCTCGCGCAGCCATGCATCGGCAGCCGCAACAGTTGCGGCGTTGCCTGTCAGCACGTCGCGGTACCGCTGCGCTTGTTCAGGCGGAGAGATCGCGGCGAGTCGCGAAAAGTACGCGGCCGTCGTGTCGTTCAACTCGACCGGCGGCTGCCAGTCTGTGACAGCCGCGACCGCCTTCGACAAGCGGGCGATGGCGTTGGTCATCAGCGGCACCGAGCCGTGCCCGGCCGGGCCTCTCGCGATCAGGTCGATGCCATTGGGAATCTTCTCGACTGTCTGGACCGACGCAAATCGTACCGCGCCTCGCTCCCGCGTGACACCTCCGCCTTCGGCATAGCAGTACTCGGCATCGATGGCGTTGAAGTGCTGGTTGATGACGTATTCGATGCCGATGCCCGTCGAGCCTTCCTCACCAGCCTCGGCCAGGAAGATCACATCGCGATCGAGCGGCTCGTTCGTCCGTTTGAGCAGCAGCATCACCATCAGTGCCGCCGTCAGGTTATCCTTGTCGTCGACCGTGCCGCGTCCGTAGATGTAGCCGCCGTCGCGGTCGGCGCCGAACGGCGGGTGCGTCCACTTCTTCGGGTCGACGTTCACGACGTCGGTATGACCCAGGATGAGCAGTGGTCGCTTCTGTCCCGACCCTTTCAGCCGGGCGACGACGTTGGGGCGGTGCGCTTCGAGCGCGAAGACCTCGACGGGAATCCCTTCGCGTTCGAGAACACTCTTCACGTAGTCGGCCGCCGGCTTCTCACCTCCCGGGGGGTCGCTGGTGTCCATCCGCACCAGCGCCTGAAAGTGCCGCAGCGTTTCGGCCTCGACGGCCGTCCAGTCGACGTTGGCGGACTGGCCTTCGGGCCGGGTGACGGCGGCGCACACGAGCAAGAGGACCAGCCCAGCCCGACGCATGACGGGATCCTAGCAGGTTCGCTATTTCACCTTGATGACGACCACGCTCGCATCGTCTTCCGGCTCGGCATAGGCGATGAAGTCGGCCCCGATCGCCTCGTAGATCTGACGCGCGCCGAGATCCTTCACCTCGCGGAGTTTCTGCTCGAGTACGGCAGGGAAGTAGCGGCCGTCGGGCCCCTCATGCTCCGTCAGGCCGTCGGTGTGCATCAGCAGGATGTCGCCCCGGCCCATCAGCGTCCATTCGTTGATCTCGTAGCGCTCTTTGAAGCCGAGAAGGCTCGGTGTCGTGCTGCGATCGATCACGTTGAACGACGGCAGCATCCCGAGCGGCGGAAACGACAGGCAGAGGTGCGGGCTGACTTCCATGAACCGATCGTGCTTGCTCGAGAAGATGGACGGATAGGGCTGCCCAGCCGACAGGAATCGAAACTTTGCGTCGTCCGATATCTCGCCGTAGATGAA
Organism: Acidobacteriota bacterium; assembly: GCA_032156805.1. Taxonomy (GTDB): domain Bacteria; phylum Acidobacteriota; class Vicinamibacteria; order Vicinamibacterales; family UBA2999; genus Gp6-AA40. The sequence continues at coordinate 9,273 of JALDXQ010000068.1, read as the reverse complement.
TGACACGAACTTGTTGGTGCCGGACGACTGGTAGAAGCGCGTGTTGAGATTCTCGAAGAGTCGTCGGGTGATCTGGCCGTAGAGGTCGAGCTCATAGATGGCCCCGAGCAAGAATGCCTGGTGCAGCATCGCGGCGAGGAGGGCATCGGTCATGCGATGACCTGCCACGTCGATGAGCGCGACGCCTCCCATGTGCTGGCAACGCTTCAGGTTCTCGACGACGTCGAGGCGGCCCTCGGTGCGCGCGCGCTCGATGCGTGCGTTGAGATCGAACCGCGTCTTGAAGTCGACGTACGTGACATGATCTCCGCCGACCGATCCGCTCAGCTGAAGCGAGCCACCCCAGATCTCGAACCCCTCGAGCGTCGGCACATCACCGGGGAGCGGGACCAGTTGCTGCGCGATGTGCTGGAAATTCTCCAGCTCACGCGTAAGCCGCTGCAGTTCGTCAGCGGTCTCGGATTCGTCTATGAACATTTTGGATGCGTCAATGATAGCCGGTCGCGATGGACAGACGTGGTCACAGCCGCCTGACCGTTCTATACTCGCGACGTATTACGTAGTGTCCGGCTTTAGTATCTCGGACCACTTCGTGTCCGGTTTTAGCCGGACCCCGATCTCATGAAGGAGCTGCCGATGCCACGGCGATTGCAGATTCTCGCTGGCACCCTGACCGCGGCCCTTGTGCTGACGGCCATTTCATACCAACCACTTCACGCGCAGGCCGCGTCGTCGCCTTATGCCGGGCCTCGCACGCCATGGGGCGATCCCGATCTCCAGGGCAACTACACAAATCTCTGGGAGGCTGGAACACCATTCGAGCGGCCAGACGAGTTCGCGGGAAGAACACTCGAGGACATCAAGGGTGAAGAGCTCGCGAAGATTCGCCGCGCCATCCAGGAGCGCACGCGGACCGAGCAGCTGGCCGGAGAGATCGGCGGCACGCGGTGGATTTGGCTCGACAGCCACGATCACGTCAAGGGCAGCCAGGCGTGGTTTGTCGTCGATCCGCCCGATGGGAAGATCCCCTCGCTGACGCCGGAAGGCCGCGCACGGCAGGCGGCGCGTGCCGAGGCGCGCAAGAAGAGCGGCCGTGGACCAGCCGACTCATACACCGATCGAAGTCTGTACGATCGCTGCATCTCGCGCGGCGTGCCGGGTTCGATGATGCCCGCCATCTATGGGAACTCGTATCAGATCGTGCAGGCGCCAGGCTTCGTCGTGATTCGCTACGAGATGATTCACGAAGCGCGCGTCATCCCGCTGGACGGCAGTTCACATCTGCCGGGGACTTTGCGCAGTTACATGGGTGATGCGCGCGGCCGGTGGGAGGGCGACACGCTCGTGGTCGAGACGACCAACATCCGTGACGAGATTGCCTATCGCGGGTCGAATGGTGCCACGCTGACACTCGTCGAGCGTTTCACTCGTATCGCGCCCGACAAGGTGCGCTGGTCGGTTACCGTGGACGATCCGTCTACGTGGACGCGGCCGTGGACGTTTGCGATGCCGCTGACCCAGGATGAGAACGAGCAGCTGGTCTCGTACGAATGCCACGAGGGCAACTACGCGATGAGCAACATCCTCAGCGGTGCGCGCGCGGAAGAAGCGGCGGCGGCTGAAGACGCGAGGAAGGGCATCGTGCGCCCACGCCGGGACACCGCGGCAGAAACCGAGCAGGAGCGATAGTGAGTCGACGAAGGGTTGGGGTCATGCTGGCGCTCGCCGCGATCGCTGCGGCAACGCTTCCGTTCGCTGCCAGTCAACAGCCGACGGGCGATCCGTTCTCGACCGAGATCAGGAAGATCAAGGACGGGCTCTATGTGATCCCTGGCTACGACGGCGCCGTGACCGGCGGTAATGTCGCCGTGCGCGTGACCAGCGAGGGCGCCATCATCGTCGACGACCGGCTCCCGCCCTCGTCGGCGGAGATCGCGGGCAAGGTGAAGTCGGTTACGCCACAGCCAATCAAATACGTGCTCAGCACGCACGGTCACGGCGATCACACCGGCGGTCATCCGGAATTCATCAAGGTGGCCGAGATCATCGCGCACCGCAACAACCGCGCGAATATGCTGCGGAGCAAGCTGGCCGCGCCGCCGCGTGTCGTGTTCAGCGATCAGGCGTCCGTGTTCCTGGGTGGCGTCGAGGTGCAGGCGATCCATCTGGGACGAGGTCATACCAATGGCGACGCCGTGATTTATTTTCCCGATCTGCGCACGGTGCACACGGGCGACCTCGTCGTGTGGGGCAAGCGAACCGATGGCAGCACGCTCACGCCGTTCGTCGACCGGGCCAGCGGCGGGAGCCTCGTGGAGTGGATTACGACGCTCGATGGCGTTCTCGAGCTCGATTTCGACACCGCGATACCCGGTCACGGCCCGGCGCTGACCAAGGACAACATCCGGGCGTTTCGACAGAACCTCGTTACGCTGCGACAGCGGATGACCGAGGTGGTGAAGGGAGGAGCGAAAAGGGAAGAGCTGTCGACGAAGCTGAAGACGGACGATCTGGGCTGGCCGTTCCCACCCGAACGTCTCAACGAGCTGTGGGACGAATTCGCCGCAGGACGTTAGGTGTCAGGCAGTGAATCGTGAACGCCGGCCTACCGCGTACCAGACACCGTGCCGACGTCTTCACCCCTCAAAAACTTGAGAAGCGGCGGATACAAGAGGTCTGGCGCCTCGAACTGCGGGTTGTGACCCACGTTCGGAATGATGTACACCTGCCCGCGCTGAACGGCAGCGGCGACGCGTCTGGCGCCTCCCGGGTAGTCGGGGCCGTCCTTCTCTCCGCCAATCACCAGCGTGCGCGCCTTGATTCGGGGCCAGTCGGACACGACGGGATCCGCATAGATGGCTTGTTGCTGCAGGGCGCGCACCATGGCCATGCGCGGCCAGTCGCCGCTCCTCGTCCACCCATAGTGGATCTTCACGTACTTCATGTACTCGGGCTTCCACCTGACGTAGTACGCCCGCATGCCCTTGACGATCTCGCCGTAGTCACGCGCGAGCGACGCCTTGTAGACCTCTGACGTCTCGCGCCACCCCCTCGCCTCGCGAGCGTCGGTCAGGCCGATCTGGTTGATCATCGCGAGATTGCTCACGGTTTGCGGGTACGACGAGGCGAAGCGGCTTGCCACCATTCCGCCCATCGAGTGAGTGACGATGTCGGTGGTCGTGATGCCGAGATGATCGAGCAGTCGCTTGGTGTTCGACGCGTGCGTGCTGATCGAGTAGTGCAGGATCGGCTTCGAGGATCGCCCGTACCCGATCTGATCGGGGACGACGACGCGATAGCCTTCCTGGCGAAGGATGGCGATGGTATCGGTCCAGGCCTCGCCGAAGAAGTTCATGCCGTGGAGCAGCACCACGCTCTTCCCGTTCGGCGCTCCGCCCGGGGCGACGTCCATGTAGGCCAGTCGCACGTCCTGGCCTTCGAGGGTGAACGAGAAGTAGTTGACCGGGTGAGGATAGGGGACGTCCTCGAGATTGATGCTCATCGGACCCCAGTCGGCCGGCGGCGCCGGAGGCGGCTCCTGCGCGGCAGCCGCCGCGGGAGTCATGAGGGCCAGACAGAAGCCGAGCGCGGCGATCACGGTACGCATGTGGCGCCCTTTCTCGGTAGCGGTGATCCTCCGTGTCCGTCACCGGTCAGGGCAACGCGAACACGAACACGTTGGCGGCGGTGCTGGGCTGCAGCTCCGGCGTCATTCGTCCCGTCGAGTTCGCCACGAGCGACGGCCCCGTCGTCACCGCCACGTACTGCTTGCCACCGCTTGCGAACGCGACCGGAAACCCGCTGACCGGCGCGCCGAGATTGACTTCCCACAGCACCTTGCCGGTCCGGTCGTCGAACGCCTTGAAGCGGCCGTTGGAGTCGCCGCCAAACACGAGTCCGCCGCCGGTGGCGACGAGTGAAAGCATGCCGGCCCGCTGTTCGTGCTTCCAGAGGACCTTTCCCGTTTCCGCCGAGATCGCCCACACCGTTCCGACGTTGTTCGCACCGGGCGCAATGACCCCCGGCATTTGGAGCCCGTAAACCAGCTTCGGATCGCGCTGGTCGGTCGTCGTCGTGGCGTTCATGCACATGTTCTGCATCGGCATGTACATGGCGTTGGTCGTGGGGCTGTACGCGCCTGCCGGCCAGTTCTTGCCGCCGTTGCTTCCGGGGCAAATCAACTTGGTCTGATCCTTGGCCGTGAAAATCGTCTCGGGATTCACCGTGACCTTTCCGGTGGCGCCGTCGATCGTCTGCACGACGTTCTGCATCACCGTCGGGCGGCCCCACAGGAACTCACCAGTCCGCCGGTCGAGTGTGTAGACGATGCCGGTCTTTCCGGGAATGCCGGTGATCACCTTGCGCTTTTCGCCCGGCTTGATCTTCGGATTGATCCAGGTGACCTCTTTCGCGTCTGGCGCGATCGCGGTCTCGACGAGCAGGCGCTCGAACGGATGATCGAGGTCCCAGTGATCGATGACGTGCTGGTAGTACCAGACGATTTTGCCGGTGTCGGCGTCGATTGCCAGGGTCGAGTTGTGATAGAGGTGCTGCTTGTCGGTTCCACCGAGCGTGAACTTGGGCGCGGGAATCGTGACCGATGTGCCGACGAAGATCAGATTGGTCTCAGGATCGTAGCTCGGGACCATCCACGTGCCAACGTGCCACCGCTGTTCCATCGGCACGCCTCCCCACGTTTCATCGCCCGGCTCACCAGGTCGTGGAATCGTGCGGGTGCGCCACAGTTCCTTCCCGGTCTGCGCATCGTGCGCCGTGATGATGCACGACTCGTTGGTGGCAGCAGGCTGACACTGACGTCCCGTGATCACCTTGCCGTTGGCGATGATCGGTCCGGAGCTGGCGTTGGCCGGCAGGCCGACCTTGAGCACCTGTGTCTCCCAGACGAGATTGCCCGTCCGCGCGTCGACGGCGTAGACGGTGTTGTCGGCGCCCGCATCGATCAGCGTGTTGCCCCACATCGCCATGTTCCGGTTGGTGCCGCCGTTCACGCCCTCGGGGTACTTGCGCTTGTATTCCCACTTCAAATCGCCTGTGCGAGCGTCCATCGCCATGATGATGTCGCCCGGGTTCGGGATGTACATCGTCCCGTTGTAGACGAGCGGCGTCGCTTCCTGCGTGCGGCCCGAGCCGATGCCGCGCGTCCAGACCATCTTGAGGCGCGACACATTGTTGCGGTTGATCTCGTTGAGCGGGCTGTAGCCCCAGCTGTCGAGCGTGCGCCGCCAGGTCAGCCAGTCGTTGGGACTGGGCTTCCATAGCATCTCGTCGGTCACAGGTGTGAACGGGGCGGGCGGCGGCGCCTGGTTTTGCGCGATAACTGTCAGGCCAGCGGTCAGCGTAAGAACGAAAAACAAAAGGACATAGAAGCGCTTCATGGCAACCCCTCGGCCGCTGAGTCTATCGCAAATGTGGTACCGGGGGTCGGACCCCGGCCCCATTACGGAAGTGAAAACACGAACATCTGACTGCCGGCGCCAGGCTTCAACTCAGGCGTCAGCGTCATCACGCTGCCGGCGACGAGGGAGGGTCCCGTGCTCACGGCGACATACTGCTTGCCGCCGACGGCGAACGTGATCGGGTATCCGCTCACCGACGTGCCGAGATTGACCTCCCACAGCACCTTGCCGGTCTTGTCGTCCAGCGCACGGAAGAAGCCTTCGGCATCACCCACGAAGACGAGGCCGCCGGCCGTGACGATCAAAGACAGCGTGCCCGCGCGTTGCTCGTGCTTCCACACCGTCTGGCCGGTCTCCGCCGAGATCGCATGGACCACGCCGACCTTGTCCATCCCCTCGGGCAGCCGCACCTTCGTGCTGATGCCATACAGCGGTCCGTTCACATCCTGTTTGTCCGAGATCACGACCGTCGTCATGCACATGTTCTGGAGCGGCATGTACATCGTGTTGGTCGCCGGGCTGTAGGCCCCGGCCGGCCAGTTCTTCCCGCCATTGAGGCTCGGACAGATCAGTCGTTCGTCGCCTTGTGCTTTGTAGATCGTCTCCGGGTTGACGGTGACTTCGCCAGTGGCGCCATCGATCGTTGATACGACGTTCTGCGTCACCGTCGGCCGCGCCCACAGGAACTCACCGGTCTGACGATCGAGTGTGTAGACGATGCCCGTCTTGCCGGGAATGCCGGTCAGCACCTTTCGTTTCTCACCGGGCTTGAGACGTGGATTGATCCACGTCACTTCCTTCGCATTCGGCGCGACCACCGTATCGACGACCAGCCGTTCGAATGGGTGATCCAGGTCCCAGTGATCGACGAGGTGCTGGTAGTACCAGACGATCTTGCCGGTGTCGGCATTCAGCGCGAGCGTCGAGTTGTGGTACAGGTGTTTCTTGTCGGCGCCCCCGAGCAGGAACTTGGGCGCCGGCGAACTGACTGACGTGCCGATGTAGATCAGATTGAGCTCCGGGTCGTAGCTCGGCACCATCCATGTGCCAACGTGATAGCGGCGCTCGAACGGCACACCACCCCAGGTTTCATCGCCCGGCTCCCCCGGGGCCGGGATCGTGCGAGTACGCCACAGTTCCTTTCCGGTTCGCGCGTCATGCGCCGTGATCACGCACGCGTCAGGGCCACCTTCAGGTTCGCAGCCTCGTCCCGAGATGACCTTGCCGTTGGCGATGATCGGACCGGAACTCTGTTGCGCGCCCTTCTGGTAGTCGAGAACCTTGGTCTCCCACGCCAGCTTGCCAGTCTGCGCGTCGAGTGCGTAGATGAAGTCGTCGGCGCTCGCGTCGATGATCGTCGTGCCGTGGATTGCCAGATTGCGGTTGATCGAGAAGAACGGCAGGTACTTTCCGAGATCAGGCGGCAGCGAACGCCGGTACTCCCACAGCAGTCTGCCTGTGGCCGCGTCGAGCGCCGCGATGTAGTCGTTGGGGTTCGGCACGTACATCACGCCGTTGTAGACGAGCGGCGTGGCTTCCTGCACGTTGCCCGAGCCCATCCCGCGCGACCAGACCATGCGTAACTGGTTCACGTTCGCGCGGTTCACCTGATCGAGCGGGCTGTACCCCCAGCTGTCGAGCGTGCGTCGCCACATCAGCCAGTGGGCGGGATCCGGCTTCTGCAGCATGGCGTCCGTGACCGCCTGGAAGGGCTCGCGCTGATTCTGCGCGACGATGGTCAGCGGCGCGACCGCAACCAAAGCGAAAACGAGAGCAGAGCGAATATGCGTCATGTTCATCCTGAGGGGAGTAGCCTAGCCTGAATTCAGAATTCTGAATTCAGAATTCAGAAGACCCGGATCGACCGAACGCTGCGCGCGCCGTGACCGGTTCGATCAGCAGAAAGGCGACGACGGCTCCAACCGCGAACGACGGGAGGACGATCGTGAGCGGGGAGCTCTCGTTGCCAATGAGCAGTCCTCCCGCCAGAAGCGCCGCGGCAAACACCCAGTCGGCGACTCTGATCCAACGGCCTGACTGATTGTGAACGGAGATCAGCTCGGTCTCATAGAAGCGCGAGGTAAACCACAGGTGCAGGCGCAGGTTTGCGGCGACGATCACCGAGGCGAGCAGCGCAATGAAGAACACGCGACCCCAGGCGCCGCCAATCAGCCCGCGCGCATACCAGGCTGGGATGACCATCAGCCAGTAGATCAGAGCCGTCAGGCCCTGGTGAAACTCCCACCACCATCGTGTCGGGGTCAGGCCCCCTGATACGGGAAGTTTCGAGGGGTCTGTCCCCAACGCCTGGACGAGCTCACGGGCACTCGGACGTCCCGACGGATCGGCCAGCAAGCTTCGATTGATCAGCGTCGTCAGGAAGCCTGCCGAGTGCTTCGCAGGTTCGTTCGCCGCGAGTCGAGTCAACGGGTGGTGTCCCGATAACATTTCGCTCAGCACGATGCCCCACGCATAGACGTCGGCGCGCGGATCGATCGTGCCGCCCAGGAGTTGTTCAGGCGCCATGTAGGCGGGAGTGCCCAGCGCGAATCCGGTTCGTGTCAGGCGCGAGGCGTCCGGACCCTCGACGTGAGCGATCCCGAAGTCCACGACCTTTACGCTCCCATCGGATCTGATCAGCACGTTCTCCGGTTTCAGATCGCGATGGATGACTCCGGCATCGTGGGCGGCGGCCAGTGCCGCCGCGATGTCTGTCGCGATCGTTCGTGCGCGCGCGGCGTCGAGTGGCCCCTGGGCGATCACGGCTCGCAAGGTTTCCCCCTCGACGTATTCGGACGCCATGAACAGCTGATCGCCATGCTCTTCGAGCGCATAGACAATGGCTACGCTGGGATGGGAGATCGTTGCCGCGGCGCGTGCCTCGCGACGCAGGCGCTCGCGTAGTTCGGGCTGCATGGCAACGGCCGAAGGCAATGCCTTGAGGGCCACGCGCCGGCCGAGCCGCACATCTTCCGCGAGATACACGACGCCCATGCCGCCGCGTCCGATCTCTTCCCGGATCTCGTACGCCCCGACACGTGTACCGGGGAGCAGCGTGTCGAGATCGTCGGGATCGACCTGCGCCGGCTTTTCGAGGAAGTCTCCGGCGGTCTCGAACGTGTTGAGCAGCGACTCGGCTTCACGGAGCAGTGCGGTATCGCCTCCGCACTCCTCGCGCAGCCACGCCCGCCTGACCTCGGTCGGCTGATCGAGTGCTTCCTGGAACACGATCTTGAGCCGTGCGAATTGCTCAGGGTTCACGGTGAGGCCGTGTCCAGACCGTGCGCGGATTCGCCATCGAGTGCTCGCTTCAACCAGGCGCGCGCCAGCGTCCACTGCCGCTTGACGGTCGCGGGTGAAACGCCGACGGCCTCGGCAGTTTCTTCCACGGTCATGCCGCCAAAGTACCGCAGCTCGACGATCCGCGCCAACGTTTCGTCGAGCGCGGCAAGTTTACGGAGTGCCTCGTCGAGCGCGAGGATGTCGATGTCCTGGTGACGGTCCTGGTCGGGCGGGGCGAACCCTGGTTGAATCCGGTCTGGCGCCACGCGCTGATCGTCGAGAGTGACGCGGGCCGGTGCACCGCCACGCTTGAGTGCTCGTCTCGCCCGTGCGCGCTGGATCAGGATCTGTCGCATCGACAGTGCGGCGATGGCGAGGAAGTGGGTTCGGCTGTTGAAGTGGCGCGTGCGCTCGGCGGCCATGCGCACGAACGCTTCGTTCACCAGCGCCGTGGCCTGCATCGTCTGTCCCGGGCGCTCTCCCCTGACGTAGCCGGCGGCAATCCGCCGCAACTCGTCATAGACGAGCGGCATCAGATCTGTAATGGGGTCGGGAGTCATGGGGGGGGGGGGGG
>JALDXQ010000067.1:0-34086 GCA_032156805.1 Acidobacteriota bacterium | reverse complement strand
GCAATCAACGCAGGGATCGCTGGGATCGCAGAGTGGCCAGTCGCGCGGGCGCGCTGCGCGCGCCATGCAGTGATCGCCCCTGCATCACACGCGCGTCGCGACGAGGTGGTGCGCGTGTGATCAGGCGGCGATCACTGTCGTGTTGCCGGCCCGCCGGCAGCCACGGCCGGCACCGCGCGACTGGCGTGCCCGGCCGATGCGCCCGGCGGCACTCTGCGATCCCTGCGATCCCCGCGTTAAAAAACTCGGGAGTTTGGGAGTTGGTTCTTCCCGTCTCCCAGGTCACCCATCCGGGTAACTGCGATCCCCCCGGCTCACGGATAAGATTGACGATTGAGTTACGAACGGGCCACGGGCTCCACGGGGGATCGCGCGCGATGAAGAGACTGAGAAGGAAACTGGTCACGGGGATCACGCTGGCAGCCATCGCAGGTTTGTCCTCCGCAACGCCCTCGGCGCACCACTCCTTCGCCATGTACGACCAATCGATCAAGTACGTCTTCACCGGCGTCGTCGAGCGCATCAACCCCGACGCCGCGCATCTGCAGATCGCCTTCGTGCCGCTGAACGAAAAACGCGACGCGCTGGTGCGCGATGCTGAGGGCAAGCCGGCAACGTGGCTGGTCGAGATGGGCGGTGCAGGGGCCAGCGCCCGCGAAGGTATCTCCGTCAGCGGGTTCACGCGCGGGACCGTGTTCAGCGTCGGCCTGGTGCCGTTGCGAAACGGACAGCGTGGCGGTGCGCGAGTGGAGGGGCTCTTCAAGTGCCCCCAGGGCAAGGCGCCGGCGCCAGGGCAGCATTGCGACTCGGTGGAGGGCGCAACGTCGCACGGCGACGGCAAACTCGCCAAGGCAACGGCAGTCTGGAAGCCGTAGCGGATCCGGCTGCGTGAGAAGCAGAATGTTGAATTCAGAATTCAGAATGCAGAATTCAGAAAATGCAGAATGCAGACTCGACTTTCTAAAAGGGACTCAATGACCTCTGGGTTCGTCGGCAAGACCATGCTCAGTGTCGCGGTTTTCGCCCTCGTCACGTGCGTCATCGCGTCGCTGGATGCGCAGACGCCGGCGTCCACCAGCGCAACGACGACTCAGAAGAGCGTGGGACGCGGATGGCCGGTACCGGTGCCGCTCAAGCCGTTCCACGGCTACCCCAAGGACGATTTCGTGGGTGCCGTCACGCCTTGGTACTACGAGACGGGCACAACGGCCACCGGGGGCAAGGTGCCCGAGGGTGTACAGCCGCTGCCACGCGACATCTTCACCTCGAAGGACTTCTACTCCGATCGCGACCTCTGGATGGACAAGCGGTACTACCGCTGCAACAGCCCGATCGCGCTCGACTCGATCTGGGGTGACTACTCGAGTGGCCCGCGAGCGCTCGATAACGGCGACCCGTCAACGGCGGCCTGGGGCCATTGCGATCGTGACTACCCGCGCGAGGCAATCGTCAGCCCGTACCCGTTCAAGACAGCGCGTGAGCATTACGAAGCGCTGCTCGCCGAAACCAAAGCGCGGGGCGGGCCGACTCAGCACACGAAGGAGACGATGCCCGACTGGAACGGCCGCTACACGAGAAACCTGAACCTCGTGTTCGGACGCGGGAGGAAAGGAACCGCGGGAGCTCCGCTGGCGGCGGAATTCGCGGAGCCGCCGCAGTGGGTCGTCGGGTGGGCCAACCAGATGCCGACGATCCTGTCTTTGCTCACTCCCGAGTATCAGCAGCGATTCGTGCAGCAGATGTATCACAAGGCCAACAGCAACGCGGCGCAGTTCTCGTTGATGTACTGCCGTCCTGAAGGTTTGCTGCGCTGGTGGTCAGGACCGGGCGGCCCGAGCCAGCTGGATGTGATGGCCGTTCCCGGACGCGTGCAGTTCCTCGGCGGAACCGACAACGCGCTGCGTCACGTGCAAATCGGCCGCGAATTCAACCTCAAAGGGAACGTGCCCCATATCGGTGCCGAAGTACCGAGCTGGCTGGGGGAGACGATCGGATTCTGGGACGGGGACACGTTGATCACGTGGACCTCGAACGTGCAGGGCTGGTTCACGCACGGGAGCTGGGAGTACAGCAACCAGATGCAACTGATCGAGGTCTGGGCGCCGCGCCGCTTCGCGGACGGCAAGTTCGCCGGCCTCGAACACGAGACGATCTTCTACGACCCCGAGGCGTTCCTACAACCCGTGCGCGACATCCGCTTCTTCTCGCGCCGCGGCGACCTCGAAAACGCGCCGCCGTTTCATCTCGAGCACTGCAACCAGACGATCTTCGTCGGCGACGACGGCAGAGGGACGCAGGTTCCGCCCGGAACGACGATCAATTACAAGGTGCGCGATCTCTACGACCGTCCGTGGGCGAGGATCTGGGAGGAGTACTTCGAGAAGGGCATGAAGCGGCCTGAAGCCGCCGACGGACTCGGCGGCTTCAAATGAACTGAACGTTACTGCCGGTACATCGTGAGCGTCCAGTTGTCGATTCCGGCTTTCACCGTCACGCCATTGCCGCCAGCCGGGACAGTCACCAGACGCATGATGCCCACTTCCATGCGGCCACCGTTCGCAGAGAAGTCCGGGTGGTCGGCAGATGATGTGATCGTACGGAAGTCGTTCTGCCTCAGATTGGTCAGCGTGTTACGCGTCCACCCTGATTGAGAGACCGCGAAGGCGCCCCCGCCAGGGACGAGCGTGTAGAGTTTGCCGTTCTGCCTGATGGCCGGCGCGCTGTACTGGCTCGTACCGCCCTGTTGGTGAATTGATTCTTCGCTGTGGTCGATCCAGAGAATCACGCCGTCGGTCGACGGGAAGTACACCGCTCCCTGCTTGAAGGCGAACACCGCCACCTGGGCCCCGGACCCGCTCCCTGCGTTGTTAACGTCGATCGTGACTTGTCGGTAGTGCGCGCCTGCCTGCCCCATGAAGCTCAGGCGGCCGCCGCCGCCAGATCCTCCCGCCCCAAAGGTCTGCACCACATCTTCCCACTGGCCATCGTCGAAGCTGTTGTCCGTTGTGACCGAGGTTCTCGAGAAGCTACCCCCACCACCGGTTCCACCTCCGCCTCCACCTGACGGTGGCGGCTCATCAGGACTCGTGGGATCCGAGCCCCCGCAATTCGCCGCGAGGACGCAGGCCAGCAGCACCAGTACACGCCATGAAATCTGTCGCATATCGTTGCTATCGGCGCCAGCTCGACCGGGCATCACCCGTTTGCGACCGTTCAACCTGAGCAGTAACGAGCGCCATCAACCCATCAGGAGGGACAGTGACGCGATTCTTCGCAACCTTTGCCGTAATAACACTGCTCTGCACCAGCGGCAGCGCGCAGGCGCCATCAGACAGAGCTCTCGTCGAGATCAAGCCGCATCACACCGGCATCACGTGCCAAACCTCGAAGAGTCGATCGCCTGGTATCAGAAGATGCTCGGCTTCGATCGTCCGGAGCGTGAACCTCGAACGGGAACGTCGCGATCGCGCTGATGCGACGGAACGACTGCTACATCGAGACCGAGATCTTCTTCTTCGTGCGCGACAACTCAGGCAACGCCTTCGAGTTGATTCAGTACATGCGTCAATGACGCGTCACGACCCCGGACACATCCCGCACCGCCGGCCTGAAACCGGGAGGCGGAAAAGCGCGTCCGGAAGCGGCCTCCGCGATCTAGAATGCGACGCCGTGGCACCGTGAGTCACGGCTTGCCCACCGAGCGTCGAAGACGCCGTGGGAGGAGGACGCCTATGGATCGCGTCAGACGGAAGATTCTGAAAGCGGGCGCGGCGGCAACGGCAATGGCCACGGCCTCGCACGTGTTCGCTCAGCAGCCCGGGCAGGGAGCTGCAGCGGCGTCCTTCTATGAAAAGGGGCCCGTGCGCATCCACTATGAGGAGTGGGGCAGAGGGTTCCCGTTACTGCTCATCGCCGGCGGAGGATTGAACTCGTCGATCGCGGGCTTGAAGAGCGCCAATCCCTTTGATGCGATCGGCGAATTCAAGGGCGAGTACCGCTGCATCGGGGCCGACCTGCGCAACGCCAACGGCGGCCAATCGTCCGGTCCTCTCGAGATCGATCGACCGTGGGATGCCTACACCGATGACCAGATCGGTCTGATGGATCACCTCGGCATCGACAAATTCATGGTGATGGGTTTCTGCATCGGCGGTCCCTTCATCTGGAACCTGCTCGAGCGGGCACCCAATCGTGTCGTTGCCGCGGTGCTGGCGCAGCCGAGCGGCTCACGCCCGGAGATGCGTGACCTGTTCTACGACAACAACATGAAGGGCTGGGGCCCCGAACTGGTCAAGCGCCGACCTGACATCGCAATGGACACGGTCGACAAGTTCTTGACCAGGATGTATCGCACCAACCCCGACTTCGTTTTCACTGTCACTCGCGATTTCGTGCGCAGCTGCCAGACCCCCGTGCTCATTCTGCCGGATGACATCCCGTCGCATCCGTACGCGGTTGCGATGGAGGCTGCGATGCTCGCGCCGAAGGCTGAAGTCAGCATGTTCCCCTGGAAGGAGCCGAAGGAACGAATTCCGCTGGCCATACGCCAGATACGTTCCTTCCTGCGCGCGCACCGGCCCGTGTCGTCTTAGCGGGCGCTCACGATACGGCGGCAGTACCTCCCTGCCGCCGTTCTATCGACTCAGGCGATGGCTCTTGAAGAACTGCCACATGACGCCTGTCGTGTCGACTTCCTGCTTTGTCCAGGTGTGGCCAAGACCGTCGATGCGAATCAGACGGACCTCGGCGCCTGCGTCGCACTGATACGTCATCGTCGACAGCGGGCCCGGAGGGTCATCCAGCATCACTTCCCCTTTGCACGAGTTGTGGCGCGCCCAACTCGCGAGAGCCTCGGGAACGCTCTCGACCCATTCCCCGCTCCGGCCGGGCACGCGTCCGTCATAGGTGTTCTGTGGGTCCGCCAACCCGTGGAAGGTCAGCACCGGAATCGGGCGGCCGTTACAGGGACCGGGAAATCGAAGACCCGACACGGGGGCAATCGCCGCAATGCGCGAGCCGAGCTGACACCCAAGGAGCGATGACATCCGTCCGCCACCCGAAAACCCTGTCACGTACACTCGGCTCTCGTCGGTGCATACACGCGCCGCGACATGTGTAATCACATCACCAACGTACGCAACATCATCGGCACGGCCGTCCTGAACAGGAACATTCCAACGCGCGCCTTCCGCTTCCAGCGTCGCGACGATGAACCGCTCGCTGGTGCTCAACGTCTCGAGACCGCTGTTCCTCGCTTGTCCCGCTGCGTTTCCGCCGCTGCCATGAAGATCAAGCACCAGAGGCAAGCGCATCTTCCCGTCATATCCCGGCGGCACGAACAGTCGATAGGCGCGTGGCCGCTGCCCCGACGTGAGTTGCTGTGATGACACGCCAGACGCGTGAGGCAAATCACAGGACGAACCTGACGCGCCACTCTGCGCCTGCGCAGGCGAGGCGCTTAGCGCGAGGGCGATGGCAATCACGATGAGCGGCACGCGCATTGTCGATTCCTCCAAGTGCGGCAGGTCTGACGACCCGTCTTTACATCGCTTCCTATGGTGTTCTGTTCGTGACACGGAATGCCGGTCGCGGGTACACGCCCAGGCCGTGATACGAATTCGAGTAGACGGTCTCGGTGTACCGGATTCGGTTGCCCTCCTTGTCGAGCCAACCAAGCGACTGCTGGAAGAGCCCCGGTTCGGGACGTCCTTCGGGGACCGACCCTTCGAGCAGATACAGCTTGCGCTCGTGCATCGCCACATACACGAGCGTGCGGCGGCCGTCGCCGCTGTTGAGTTGCAGCGACGTCCCTTCGACCATGTCCTGCCAGTCCCACGCGTAGTACGTCACCTGATAGGGAGGCCGCAGGAACTTCGAGACCGCGAACACCAGGGCGCCACGTTCATCCTGCTTCCAGTAGCCAGGCCCGATCGTGGGGCCACCGTCGCGGCACTGCGCGTTGCCGGGCGGGCACGCCTTCCAGCGCTCGATTCCCTGCTGTTCGAGTGACGAGTAGTCGACGACCGTGACCGAGTAGCGCTCCTGATCACGCTCGGCGCTGTACACGCGTGCGGGCAGCGTGTAGTTCAACTGCGACTTCCACGTCGTCTCGGTGACCCGCGGCTGACCGGGAAAATTGATGCTGAAGCCATCCTGCCGGCTGACGTATTCCTCCCAGTCCTGGGCGGCGGCGAGTCCGGGCATCGACAGCATGAATACGAAAACAGTCGCCGTTGCTCGCATGACGTCCCTCCCTGTGCCGCCGTGGCAGCCATGCTGCGAAGGCGGACCGAGTTCACACCTCTTCGCGCCGCGACCCTGATATCTCGCCAATTGCTCGACATGGCAACAGGATCGGGCGGGTGAATGTTACGCTTATATGAAGGCCAAAACGCGATCACCCGATCGCCCCACTTTCCCTTTCTGGAGGCACATGGATTCTGATTTTGGTTTGCTCTGGATACCTGCCGGTTTCGTACTGATTTTCGTGTCAGTCGCAGCCCTTTTCCTGACCATCCCGGCGTAGCTCCCGCTCGTCTAAACTCGCAAGATGAAACGTTTTATTCCGATCCTGGCATTGGTCGTCGTCGCTGCCTGCGGTGGGAGCGACGACCCAACCGTAGGTCCAACGACAAGCGCACCCTACTCCCAGACTGATCTGGTCGTCGGCACCGGAGCCGTGGCAATGCCCGGCAGTCAGGTCACTGTCGCTTACTCCGGATGGCTCCACGATTCGAGCCGGCCGGACGCCAAGGGCTCGATGTTCGACTCGGCTGCAGCCTACTCGTTCCGGCTTGGAACGGGAGCCGTGATCCGGGGCTGGGATCAGGGCGTTGTTGGAATGCGGGTCGGCGGACAGCGTCGTCTGGTCATTCCGCCCGAGCTCGCCTACGGGAACCAAAGTCCAGGGGCGGCAATCCCGCCCAATGCGACGCTGGTATTCGACATCACGCTGAACAACGTCCAATAAGGACCTTCGTTCAAGGATACGACCTGGGCCGTGTGATCGAAATCACACGCCCGGTGTGAGCGCCGTCACCGACGGTCGCGCTGGCCTCACGTAGATTGCCCTCGTGGGCAATCGAGAGGCGAGCGCGATGTCGACAGCGGGAATGCTCTCAGCCAGCACGATCGAGCTGAAGACAACCGCCGCTGGGCGACCCTGTTGCGCCGACCGGCTGGTGGGAACGGTCGTGTCCCACTACTCGGTGCTCTCAAGGCTCGGCGGAGGCGCTCAGGGCCGGGTTTATTTGGCCCACGACAGCCACAGCGACCGTCAGGTCGCGCTCAAGTTCCTGCTGCCACAGTGCTGCAACGACGATGTGGCGATAGAGCGGTTCGTGCGCGAAGCGAAAGCAGGCTCGGCCGCCACTCACCCGAACATCTGCTCGGTCTACGGCCTCGAATCCACCTCCGAGGGCGACCTGTTCATCGCGATGTCGTACTGCGAAGGGCGAACGCTGAAGCAGCGACTGGAACGTGGCGCACTCCCGGTTGAAGAAGCCGTGACGATAGCCATGCAGCTGGCAGAGGGTCTCGCGGCCGCGCATACGCACGGCGTCGTTCACCGCGACGTGAAGCCCGGCAACCTCATGATGACCGCCGACGGCATCAAGATCCTCGACTTCGGCCTCGCGCGTCTGGCCGATTCGCATCAGCTCACGTTCGAGAGCGCGCTGTGCGGGACCACAGCCTATATGTCACCCGAGCAGTCGCGAGGCGATCAGGTGGACGCTCGAAGCGACGTGTGGGCTGCCGGCGTCGTGTTGTACGAAATGCTGGGGGGTGAGGTCCCCTTCAGGGGCTCCCACTCCGACGCGGTGGTGTACTCCATCCGACATGATGCACCGCGACCGCTGACCTCGCGCGTCCGCGGCATCCCATCCGAGCTCGAATCTGTCGTGATGCGTTGCCTCCGCAAAGACCCGCGCGAACGTTTTCAGAGCGCGACCGACCTTGCGCGTGCCCTGCGTCGCGTCCAGCAACATGCCGCAACGGCGCACATCGGCTGGTGGTCGCGCGCCACAGCCTGCCTCGCACAGTCACGCCGCTGGTGGAACGTCGTCGCGCCCGCCACGCATTGAGACGACGACGTCTATTGCGGTTTTCGATTGCGCGTAGACCAATCATGTAAGGAGGTCTGGGGTCCCATCACATTTATCGTGTTCCGGTCGCTGTGGCGGGACGGGAACCGCGCATCGTCGTATAGACAGCTTCGATGTGCGCTTCGCGAATCGTGTCCCACCGCTCAAACCCTTTGTAGGCATCGAGCGTCAGCGTCTTCTGGATCTCGGCCAGGCTGCGTCCCGCGGCGACGCCGGCCGCGACGCCCTTCGCGATGTCTTCCAGATACCGCAGCGAGTCAGCGGCATCCTTCTTCGTCCCCGAGAGCGCATGGCCCGTCAGCGCGTGCTCGAAGTCGAGCGCGTTGATGGTGCTGAGCGCGTCGATCCATGACCCGACGTGTGGCGCCAGTCCACCCGGCAGCCGCTTGATCTGCATCACATCCGCGCTGAAGACGGCACGCTCATCAGGGAAATGAAGCACCGAGCTGTCGTCTGCGTGTGCGATCCCCAGATACGTCATCGTCACGCGCTTGCCACCCAGCGTCACCGTGTGGCGATCGGTGTAGGTGGTGGACGGCGGATACACATCGCTCACGGAACCACGTGCGATCTCACCGCCGCTGATGAAACCGTCGCGGTTGTAGTCGAACATGTCGAAGCGCTCGGCGATCGCGCCGGTCGCCTCGCTGCGCTCGACCAGCCCGTTCTTGTTGGCGTCCATCTTGACGGCATCGGGCGTCAACGGCGGATTCCCGGCAGGCGGCGCCAGAGCGGCCAGCATGTTCCGGTGACCGACGAACTCGGCCGTGTCGGCGAAGACCACGCCACCAGACGCGTGATCCCAGTCGCGATGCGTGTAGAGCACGTAGCGAACGGGTACCTTGAAGCGCGTGGCGTATTCGGCCTTGAGCCAGCGCGCGAAGTCACGGTTGATCGGGTCGCTCATGATGATGCCTTCCGGCGTCACCAGGAACACGGTGTAGTGGTTGTTGTTCTGGGCGCGATAGAGCTGCCCGGTGATGTTGACGATGCCGCGGGTCGGCGGCTGCTGGGCCTCGGCTGGCGCGAGGCCTGCCATCAAGCAGATTGCGAGAACGAGAAATGTAGTAAGTCGCATGGTCGATCTCCGCTGGGCAGAACGTGGATTGCGCCCGAAAAACCCTAAGCTGCGGCGCAATTGTGGATCAGGTCCCACGGGTCTCTAAAGGGAAAGAAATCTGGCAAGATAGACGGCCACCTGTCCGATCGGCGAAAAGCCCTGGACGGCAGGGAACGTGACCGCAACACGGAGGATTGAATGATTCGGCGGTTCTTATCGGCAATTCATATCGTCGCGGCCTGTGCACTCGTCTTGACATCCTCGATTCCGGCCGCCGCCCAGGCCAAGGGGTCGGCTGACGCCTCGGCTGCCAAACGAACGAATCCGCACTGGAAGGCGCCGCGCACTGCGTGGGGCCATCCCGACCTGGAAGGCATCTGGACGACCGACGACATGCGCGGCGTGCCGATGTCGAGGCCGAAGGAGTTCGGCAACCGCATGTACTTGACCGACGAAGAATTTGCCCAACGAGCGAAGCAGCGCCGGAGCGCACGCGCTATCGACGACGCGAGGACGGGCACGTTCCGCAACGAGGAAGGCAGCCGCGACTTCAGCTACACCTCGATGGTGATCGATCCAGCCGACGGGCGCGTGCCCGCGCTGACCGCCGCCGCACAGGCACGGCCCCGGCTGCAGGGATCCTTCGGTGTGGGACCGTGGGAGAAGGTGCAGGACTTCTCACTCTATGACCGCTGCATCACGCGCGGGGCGGTCGGCTCGTTCATGCCGGCCGTGTATGGCAACGGGGCGCGCATCATCCAGACGCCCGATTCAATCGTCATCAGCTACGAGATGGTGCACGACACGCGCGTGATTCCGCTCGACGGCCGGCCAGCCATCGGATCCGGCATTCACCTCTGGATGGGAGATTCGCGCGGCCACTGGGAGGGTGACACACTGGTGATCGAGTCGCGCAACTTCACGAACCGGACGGCGGTTGGCGGCGCCCCGCACAGCGAAGGCCTGAAGATGGTGGAGCGCTTCACGCGAGTCGATCCCGAGATGATCGACTACGAGATCCACATCGACGATCCCGCCACGTTCACCAGGCCGTGGACGTTCAGGATGACGATCACGAGCCAGCCCGATTACGAGATCTACGAGTACGGGTGCCACGAGGGCAACATGGCGATGAGAAACGCTCTCGCGGCCGAGCGCGCCTACGAGAAAGCGGTCGAAGAAGCCAAGGCCCAGGGACTGCCCCCGCCCGAGCGCGTGTTCGAACGAGTCAACGGCGCGGATCGAGCACGGTAACAGGCATCTGGGGTCAGTCCCCTCGACACGGATCGACTCAAGGGGTCTGACCCCACTACGACGTTGCACAACTGGACCAAAGGGGCCTACCTCACCCATCGCTTCAACCCGGAGCTGGGAGTCGGACGTGTCACGGCAATCGAAGGCCGTGCACTTGTCGTTGAATTCCCGCGCTCCGGCTCCAAGTTACGGCTGGCCGCCAACACCGACGCACTCATTCCCATCGATCTGAATCCGGGCCGGCCAGTCCGTGTCACCGCCACCAGGCAGGAGACGACGGTTGCCTCGCGCCGTGACGACGGATCGCTGCTGCTGTCGAACGGAGATGTCGCCGCCGCGCACGAGCTCTGGCCGCTGGAACTCGAAGGCGCCCTGGTCGAGCGCCTGGCGCTCGGCGAGCTCGACGAGGTCAAGGACTTCCTCACGCGCCTGAACGTGCTCCACCTCCTGGCGCTGCGCGAGGCACACGGCCTCGGGTCGTTTCTGGGCGGGCGTGTCCGGCTGTTCCCGCATCAGCTCTACGTGGCGGAGCGCGCGACCGCCACTGCTCCGGTGCGCTGGCTGCTCGCCGACGAAGTCGGTCTTGGCAAGACCATCGAAGCCGCGCTCATCCTGAATCGTCTCGTTCATACGAGACGGATCGAGCGATGCCTCGTCGTGGCACCAGAAGCGCTGACCGTTCAGTGGCTCGGCGAGCTGTGGCGCAAGTACCACCAGGTCTTCACGCTCCTCGACAGCGCGCGCCTCGCCGACGTGGCGCGCGACTTCGGCGCCGACGTCAATCCCTTCGAGGTGCATCGCCGCGCCATCATTGCGCTCGAAACGCTCATCGAACGTCCCGAACTGAGCGAGCAGGCCGTGAAGGCAGGGGTCGACCTGCTCGTCGTCGACGAAGCGCAACGCCTTCGGCGGCCGCCCGGTCATCCCGGTGAGCCTGCCTGGCGCGCCATTGCGCCCATCGCCGCGCTCGGCCGGCATGTCCTGCTCCTCAGCGCGACGCCACTCGAAGATGATGCGCACGGGTTTTTTCGACTGCTTCAACTCCTTCGACCACAGGAGTTCCCGGACGAGATGAGTTTCGAGGAACGTCTCGCGCAGCGGACGCCACTGCCGCCGTGCACCAGCTCGACCCGGCGCGCCGACATCGGCGGGCTCCCTCCGCGGGTGGGCATTCCGATCTCATTCGACACTCCCGCGGCGTGGCAGCTGCAAAGCGCCATGGAAGCCACGTTACGGGAAGCACCAGCGTCCAATGCCGTGGCGAAGCGGAAGAAGATCGATCGCATCCGTCGTGCGCTCGCGTCTGGCGCCGCTCTTGGTGCGGTCATTGGACCCGACGAACGCACGTTGCGCCAACAGGCAGAGGCGATGGATGCGGACGACCCGCGACTCGCCTGGTTGCTGACTGAAGCACCCCGTTGGAAGGAAGCCAACGAGAAGACGCTCGTGTTCGTGGGACATCGCGAGACGCTCGAGATGCTGCGCACCGCGCTCAGCCATCGCGCACAACTGGCCAGCGGTGTCTTTCACGAAGAACTCTCGGCTGCGCGTCGTGATACCGAAGTCGCACTCTTTCGCGACGAGGAGGGTCCCAGCATCCTCGTCACGACCGAAGCAGGAGGCGAAGGGCGCAACTTCGAGTTCTGTCGTCGCCTGGTGCTGTTCGACCTTCCGTGGAAGCCGTCGACCGTGGAGCAACGCATCGGACGTCTCGACAGGATCGGCCGGCGCATTCCGGTGGAGATCGTCTATTTCCGTCCGCCCGCCGGCATCGGCAACGACGTCGTTCGCCTGTTCGAGGAGCTCGGCCTCTTTCGCGAGCCGATGGCAGGCGTCGAACCGCAACTGGCGCACATCGAGAGCGCGATCGAAGAGATCGCGCTCGATCCGTCAGCGTCGCTGTCCGCGGCCCGCTTCGAGGCGCTCGCCGGCGTCGCGCAGGCGGCGCGCACGCGCATTCGAGAAGCCGCGTACCAGCAGCTGCACCGCGACCCGTATCGCCCGGAGATGGGTCCGGCTCTGCTCGCACGCGTGCCGGCTGAACTCGACGCGCTCAACGAGAAGATCGTGGTCACCGTCTGCTCACGCCTGGGCTTCAGCATCGAGCACACGCGCGGTCGACGGACGTTCGCGATCGAATTGGGCAACGAAGCGCTCGTCGACAGCCTCCCGGGTGTACCAGGAGGATCAAGCTTCGTCGGTTCCTTCGATCGCGAGGAGGCGGTCGAGGACGAATCGATCGACTTCTTCGCATCGGGACACCCGCTCGTCGAAGGTGTCTTCGCGCACGTCGAGGACAGCCCGCTCGGACGGGTGGTGCGCCTCGAGATCGAGGGTGGCCGCGATCGCGGAAAAGGGTTGATCGCGATTTACAAGGACGGGCCCGGCTTCGATGTCGTCGCGCGGGACTCGTCCGGACGCGATCGCCCCGACTGGGCCGCGGTCTTCCGTCAGCGGCCGATTCGCGCTCGCCGCTCGCCCGCAGGTGTACTCGACGACCCCGCATCCGCGGACATGATTCGACGGCTGGGCGAGCGGCTCGAACCATCGCGCCGCCCGTACGCACTCGTGGCCGTCGTCGCGCGACCGCGTGCAGTGCCTACCGCACCCTGACATCCCCGGCGGCGATCGTCTGATCGACGGTCTTCGTACCGTCCCAGTTGCTCGAGAACCACAGCTGGTTGCTTCTGTTCCACACCGTGATTCCCAAACCATCGATTCGTACGATGATCGCCTTGCCGGTCGTACGGTCAGTCTGAAGAGAGGTCATCGACCATGCTCGACACGCGGGCGACCGTCCGGATCACGCTCGACGACAACGGCCGGCCCGGTGCATGTCCGTCGCCAATCCCGTCCATCCCGACGTTGGATCGAAGGCGTCGCCTGCATTCACGTCGCCGTCGCATACACTGGGATCACGTCGCAGCGTGTTGTCAGCCGTGCTGTTGAGGCTAGAGCCCCATTTCGCCCCGGGATCGAGGCCGACCTGCCCGATGACATCGACGATGACGTCGCCCTTGCGAAGCACGACGGCATCATCGCCGTTGAACCAGCCTGCGCCGTTGGTCTGGTCGGCCTGTGCCAGGATGGACGCGCTCGCGCTGCTGTGTGCAAGCACGAAGACGTCGCCGCTGGCAACCGTGCCAGTCAGGCTGATCGTCAGACCGGCAGCGGTACTGCCATTGAAGTGCATCTGCACGTTGTAGCCGCCCGCGCCAAGATCGATGGGCGCCCCGGTGCCGTTGTAGATTTCGATAGCCTTGTTGTTGCTCGAGCCCTCGATGTACTCGGAAATGAACAGGTCGGTGGCCTCGGCATCCACCCGCGTCGAAGTCGGGCCGAGAGCGAGAAGGAAGGCGATGAACGTGAGGACAGTTCCGGGATGCAGCCGTCCAACCGATCTCTTCATGCGAAGACCCCAACTCGTGTGTGACTCGATAGGCGCACTCAGGCCACAGTACAGTCGTTGTATTCAACCGTGGGGTCGTTTCAATCTGACGGCGTTCCTGTGACAACCGGGAAACTCGACCCGACCGCCGACCCGATGCCCAGCGCCAGCAAAGACGCGATGGCCGTGGTGTTCGACGGCGTGCAATTCGCCTTCGACGATCACGTTGTCCTCAAGGACATCAGTTTCAGCGTACCAAGGGCAAGCATGGCGCTCCTGCTCGGCGCGAGCGGGGCCGGCAAGTCGATCGTGCTCAAGCTGATTCTCGGCCTGCTTCGTCCTGACGCGGGAAAGATCCTGGTCAACGGCGAGCGCGTCGATCGCATGCCGGAGAGTGAGTTGCTGCGCATCCGCGCTGACATCGGCATGTCGTTCCAGGAGATCGCCCTCTTCGATTCGCTGACCGTCGCCGAGAACGTCGGCTATCGGCTGTACGAAGAAACGGAACTGCCGCTCGACGAGGTTCGCTCCCGGGTCACGGAAACGCTCGGGTTCGTCGGTCTCCAGGAGTACATCGACCGCATGCCGTCAGAGCTTTCCGGCGGTCAGCGCCGGCGCGTGGCGATCGCCCGCGCGATGGCGACCAAACCCAACCTGCTGCTGTTCGACGATCCGACGACGGGCCTGGATCCGATCATCGCGTCAACCGTCGACGACGAGATCGTGAAACTTCGCGACCTCGAGCACGTGACTTCGATCATGGTGACCCACCAGATCCGCGACGCGTTCTACGTGGCCACTCACGCGGCATCGAAAGCGAACGGGCAGGTCGAGATCGTCGACGCCGAGACCGAGCGTGCGCGATTCATGGTGCTGCATGAAGGCCGGATCTACTTCGAGGGGACGGGCGAGGAATTGCTGGCTTCACAGGACCCGTACCTGAAAGAATTTCTCTTCATGACGCTCCCGCCATGGTGAGGTTCGGCTCAAGCCGGACACTACGCTCGCAAGCGTAGAATGCCGGAGCGGAAGGAGACGACATGTTGAAGTGGAGAATCCTTGCGGTTGCAGGCGTGATGTTCGGGATCGGCGGCATGACCTGGGGTCACGCGCAGCAGCGGTCGTTTCCCGGCTTCTACGAGTTGCGCATCTACAAGGCACAACCCGGCAAACGCGACGCGCTGGCCGCCCGCTTCGCGAGCCGAACCTCGGCGATCTACGCGCGGTACGGGATCACCAACGTCGGCTACTTCATTCCGCAGCAGAGCGATCCTGAGCTCGGTATCGATGCCTCCGACACCTTTATCTACATTCGCGCCTATCCGTCGAAAGAGGAACGGGACCGCCGGCTGAAGGCAGCCCGAAGCGACCCCGAGTTCGATCAAGTCGTCCTCCAGCAGGAGCGCGACCCGAACGCCAGGCTGATCGTCAAGGCCCACAACATCGACATGACGCCGAGCGGAACGTACACGGCCATCACCGTCGTACCCTGAGGGACCGTCTTTCGACTCTCCATGCATGAACACGCCCCAGAGGTTGCCGCCGTCAAGCGAGGCGTCAACACGCCTGGCCAGGTCCTGTTCGCAAGCCTGATCGGCACCACCATCGAGTTCTTCGACTTCTACATCTACGCCACGGCGGCGGTCCTCGTGTTTCCGCGCCTGTTCTTCCCCGCGTCGGATCCGGCCTCCGCCGTCCTGGCCTCGCTCGCGACGTTCGGCATCGCCTTTCTCGCTCGACCCATCGGCTCGGCCCTCTTCGGTCATTTCGGCGATCGCATCGGCCGCAAGGCCACGCTGGTTGCCGCGCTCCTGACGATGGGCGTGTCGACCGTGATCATCGGGATGCTGCCCACCTACGACACGATCGGCGTTGCCGCGCCCGCATTGCTCGCGCTGTGCCGCTTCGGTCAGGGCCTTGGCCTGGGCGGTGAGTGGGGCGGCGCCGTCCTGCTGGCGGTTGAAAACGCGCCACCGGGACGCCGCGCGTGGTACGGCATGTTCCCGCAACTCGGGGCACCGATCGGATTCCTCTTTTCCGGAGGCTCCTTCCTGGCGCTGTCGGAGTGGCTGACCAACGATCAATTCCTGGCGTGGGGCTGGCGCATTCCCTTCCTCGCGAGCGCGGCGCTCGTCGGTGTCGGCCTCTACGTGCGACTCACGATCACCGAAACTCCCGTGTTTCAGCAGGCGGCGATGCGGGAGGAGCGAGCCAAGGTTCCGATGCTCGCCGTCATCCGTGATCATCCCCGCACGCTGGTGCTCGGGACGATGGCCTCGATCGCAACCTTCGTCCTCTTCTACCTGATGACGGTGTTTTCACTGTCGTGGGGCACGAGTGTGCTCGGCTACAGCCGCAACACCTTCCTCGTCGTCCAGCTCGTCGGCATCGTGTTCTTTGCGCTCACCATCCCGGTGAGCGCCGTGATCGCCGAACGAGGACGTCGCGCCACGTTGATCTGGGTCACGATCGCGATCGGCGTCTTCGGCCTGGTCATGGCACCGCTGCTCTCGTCAGGCCTCGTGGGCGCAACGATTGCGATGGTGATCGGCTTGTCGCTCATGGGACTCACCTATGGGCCGCTCGGCACGACTCTCTCGGAGCTCTTCCCAACGCGAGTCCGCTATACGGGCAGCTCTCTCACCTTCAACATGGCCGGCATCTTCGGCGCATCGCTCGCGCCCTACATCGCCACCTGGCTCGCACAGAATTACGGGCTGCAGTTCGTCGGCTACTACGTCGTCGTGGCGGCACTCGTGACGCTGGCCGGCCTGGTGGCCATCCACGAGACCAGGGACCAGCGACTGTGAGATCGCTCGCCGTTCGTGGCGGCCTGCGTCGCGGGCTGGCGCGCCTGCATCGCTGGGCCGGCCTCCTGATCATGGCGTGCATGCTCGTCGCCGCGATCACCGGCACGTGGCTGGTCTTTCGTGTCGAGATGGACCGGCTGGTGAATCCTCATCTGCGAGTCGTGCAGCCAGGGACGAGTCGCGTGTCTCTGGCGTCGGTCGTCGAAGCTGCCGAACGTCGGTTTCCCCACTCGGTCGCTCAGGCTCTCATCCTGCAGCAGCGGCCCGACGATTCGATTGGCGTCTACCTCCAATCGGAGAACCCCGGGGCAACCGAGTTCGATCAGCTCTTTTTCAATCCGTACGAGGGGTCATTCCTCGGCGGGCGCAGTACCAGTCGGCTGGTCTTCACGCGGGAGCATCTCGATCCCATGATCGATCGCCTCCACTACAGCCTGTGGATGAACAACTGGGGACTGTGGCTGATGGGAATCGTCGCGGCAGTCTGGCTGGCCACGAGCGTCGTCGGCCTTGCGCTCGCCTGGCCGCGGCTCTGGCACCGCATCGTCGCCTGGGTCCCGATTCTGTCGGCACGAGTCGATCGGGGTCGGTATCAGGCGAACTATCAGGTCCATCGCGCAGCGGGGGTCTGGTTCCTGCCCGTTCTGATCGTGCTGGCGTTCACCTCGCTCTATCAGAACCTGCCGCAGTTCGTCAGGCCGATCGTGCACGCGTTCTCACCGCTCGCCGAGAGGCCTCCAGGCCGCCCTCTCGCGGAGGGCGCGACGACGATTTCGCCCGATCTGGCGATCGCCACGTTGACGGAACGCTTCCCCACGGCGCGACCGAGCAGCATCGGAATCGATCGTTTCAGTGGCCGGTACTCAGTCCTCTTTCACCTTCCCGACGATCTGTCACCAGAGGGTGAGAACTGGGCATTCATCGATATGGTGTCTGGCGAGATTGCCGGTCTCAAACTGACCGCGACGTCCAGTGCCGGCGATCGCCTGCTGACATGGATCTTTCCGCTGCACACCGGCACGGCGTTCGGCCTGCCGGGGCGGATCGTCATTGCGCTGGCGGGCGTCGTCCTGGTGGGAATGCTGGGGACGGGCTTCTACGTGTGGGCCGTCAAGTGGCAGATGCGCCAGAGACGGTTCCTTTGAGGGTCGTCTCCTTTGCCGCGCGCAGCGCGTCACGCAATTCCACATCAGATTGAAACGACCTGTCCGGAATCTCGCGCGCGTTGATTTCGATGGGAACCTCAGCGCCGCCGAACGCATCGGGTGTCACGGTGACTCGCGTGCCGAGGCGCCGGACGGCCCACGTGCCGAACCGCTGTTCGTCTTCCCACCCGACACAGAAAGTCAGCGAGATCAGATCGGCGAGCCGAACGAACACGTAGTCCGACAGCAGCGTGTCGAGGCTCTCTTCTCCCTTTTGTAACATCGCGTCGCGGGCCGCCTGCATCTCGGCGAAGAACGGCGCCCATTCATTGTCGGATCGGAACCGGTCGTAGACCGTGATCGCATGCTGCGCGACCAGCGCGGCCGCCCACGGATCCTCGGCAAGTCTGGCGACGCCGCGCGGCCACACCGACTGACGGACGCTGGCGGGTGCCCCGACGAAGTCGAAGATCTGACCAGTGGCCAGGTTGACGCGCGGCGCGGCGTCTTCCTCCGTCCAGCCGTTGTCGTGCTCACCGACGGCATGAAGAATCTCCCGGCGCCGCGGGTTCGTCGCCAGCGGAACGCAATGCTCCATCACACGTCGCGCGAGATGGGCGTGATCGGGCTGCGTCATCAGCTGAATTCGTTCACCGGCGGTTCGAACGATCACGGCCTGTGTCTACTGGAACGTCTTGACGCGTTCCTATTTGCGCGCCGCCTTCTGCTCGGGCGCGTTGCCACGCACGATGAGATGTGTAACCTTGCCCTGCGCGTCTTTGACGAACTCGAAGCCGGCCGGCGTTGTCGTCGACATGAACTTCGTTTCCGAGGTCGGGATCAGCGGAACCTTCGGCTCGTTCAGGCCGCGGACGAACAGCAGGTCGTCGGTCGCTGTGATGACGACATCGCGCCCAGGCGCCAGCTCGTACGTACCTGCATACGTGGCGATGACGGCTGGACTCACCTTGATGCTGGTGTCGATGACGAACCTGGCGCGCGACTGCTCGTTCTCACAGACATCCTCGAGCAGCTCGGTGTCCGCCTGCAACAACCGCTTCGTCCTGATGGTGAACGGCTTGTTGAAGACTGTCGGATCGTCGATCGTGATGTCGAACTCCATGTGACCGAAGTCCACACGGCGATAGCGCTCGGTCACGCGCAGCGACTCGGTCTGCGGATGTCCAGAGCTATCGAGCCAACCCCTGTCGTTGAAACCCGCCGTCGTGACCACCAGCGTGTCGCCTTCCCAACGTCCGACGGAATACCCCATGTACGCCGGATTCGGATCCTTCGGAAGATCGCGCCCGTCGGTGAACACCGTGCGATTCGGGCTGTTCGGCGATTCATGCTGTACGAGCAGCCTCGCTGGTGTCTGAACGAGCCTCGTCAGGTTGAAGAACTGATGGTAGGGAACGCTCACCGGCATGCACTTGGCGAGCGGGCTGTCCTTTCTCGACTCGCGCACGCGCTGCAGGAAGAGCGCCTCGGCCCACGGCTTGATGTCTTCGGGGTCGAGATCCTGGGCGATGTTGAAGCGATACATCGGCCCGGCACCACTCCAGATGCCTGACAGGTCCGGCTTGCCATCAGCGGTCCGTGGCGTAGGCGCCGACAGGTCCGGTTTGCCATCCGGCAGACGCGGGACGCCCGGCGTCTTGTAGTTGATCCACTGCGCGGCAGCGGTTGCAGGCAGGAGCGACGTCAGGCCGACCACGACGAGGGCACCGATCAGACGATGAGATCTCATGACGACCTCCGCAGGGGTCCCGATTATATGGGACTCATGATTTCTGCAACAGCGGCCGGAGGGCGCGTATCTCCTTGAGCGATTCGAGCGCCAGCACGGCGTCGATCAGCTTCTGGGTCGTTGCGGCTCCAACAACAGGAGCGATCAAATCTCTCGCCTTGTCGACGACCTCGCTGCGCGGCATCGGGTTGCGCGGAGTGCCGCGCACTGCCTCGACGCGATCCGACAGACGCGTGCCATCGGTCAGGGTGATCTCGACGGTGGCAACGCGCACGGGCAGGAGCTTCGACAACTCCGCGTCGGGCACGTATCGGACCTTGCCACGCTGCCGGAGCACCGTGGCGTCCTTCATGCGCGCCTTGTCGTGCGCGGCATGGAACGACGCCGTCTTGTCGATGAGCATCACGGCAACCATGTGCTGCAGGCAGATGTCGGGAATGTCGCGGTTGTCGACCACGGCGCCCACGCTCGGCGCGAGCCGAACCACAACCTCCTTCACCTCGTCAGCCTCGAACGGGCGCTTCTTGCGCAGGTTCTCGATCGCGTCGAGGGGCGCCTGGATCGGTGTGCCGACCGTCCACTTCTTGATGTCGGTGTTGATGATCTCGAACCGTTCGCCGAGCCCGTCGGCAAGCACCGCCGGCTTGCCTTGCGGTGCGTTGACCTGGAAAAAGTTGTCAACGCCTGAGAACACATCGTCCACGCCATTCCACCCGGAGCGCACGACAAGGGCCGCCGTCACGCCATTCCGGGCAGGCATGCCTCCGAAGACGAACGCCTTCTCGATGTGGTCGGAGTCGCGACCCCAGACGGCGTATCCCGATGCCTGCTGCGACGCGTAGTCGAGCAGCCAACGCATCTGCTGCGCGGTCAACGCGGCCACACATCCGGCAGCCGCGGCTGAACCGAAGGTTCCGGCAAACGCGTGCGTGCTGCGCCGGCTCTCCTCGCGGAACGTCGGACCACCAAGCGCCATCGTGAGCCGCGGGCCCACGTCGTATCCGAGCGTCACGGCTCGCAGGTAGTGTTGACCGCTGATGCCCAGATCCTCACCGAGCGCCAGGGCAGCGGGAACGATCGACGCACCGGGATGGGACTGCGATGGTCCGTGAGAGTCGTCGGTCTCGTCCGAATGCGCGAAGACGCCGTTGACGAGCGCCGCATCCATCGGACCGGTCAGGATGGTCGAGCCGATGACCGTCGCCGAGGGACGGCCCGCCTGCTCTTTCGCCAGCACCAGCGCGACCCGACCTGGTGGCAGTTCCGACCCGGACAGCATCGCGGCGAAGGTGTCGAGGATGTGATGCTTTGCCTTCTCCACCACATCCGGTGGCAGCGCGCTGTCCCGCGCAGCGGCCATGTAATCGCTGAGCGCGGCCATGACCGGACTCACGGTGCTTTGCGCTCGCACCCTGGCAGACGGCAGCATGGCAGTGCCGAGCGCAAGGGCACCGAAGCGAATCAGGTCGCGGCGGGAGTGCAGACGCTGACTATTTCGCGATGCGCGATACATACTTCTCGTTCTCACAGACGGCCTCGATGATCTCGGTGTCCGGCAGCAGCTCGAAACGCACCACTGCCGTCCACGGCCTCGTGTACGCACCAGGATCATCGAAGGTGAACTGAACGTCCATGCCACCAACGGTTGTCCGGCGATATCGCTCGGTGAGACGCAGCTGCTCAGTACGGGGATACCCGTCGTTCGTCAGCCACGGTTGATCGGTAAAGCCAGTCGAGGTGACCACCAGCGCGTCGTCTTCCCAGCGGCCAACGGAGTAACCGAACCAGCTGGTTTTCCCCACGTCGGGCAACACTCGGCCGTCGGTGAAGATCTGTCGGTAGTCTATGAACTCTTCAAAGAGCGTCAGCACGAGGCCGGGAGTCTGCACGATCTTGAAGGGCAGGCCCGGAACGAGCATCTGCTGCGGAATTCCCGAGGGCAGGCAACGTTCCGAGGTTCGACCGCTGCTGAAGCTGTCGGCGACCTTCTTTTGAAACTCGCGTGCCCAGGGTTGAAACGGCACGTTGTCTGGCCGTGCAAACCTGGCAGGCTCACCGGCAACCACTCGCCAGATCCCCGACAGGTCGGGGTGGCCGTCGGGGCCACGTGGGGCCGGCGCGTTGAGATCCGGCCTGCCGTCGGCGGCTCGTGGGAGCCCCCCTGTCCGATGTTGGACCCATTGAGAAAGAGCCGGGCCAGCGGTCGCGAACAGCACGGCACAGGCTGCGATCAGCGTGCGCGTCGCAGGTCCGACCATTCGTCTTCTCGAAGTTTTGAACACCACCCGCCCCCTCATCTGTTCACATCGAATTGACCGCCGGCCAGTCGAGGGCTACACTCCGGGCCAAATCTACCAGACATGGGAACTTCACGGAGACAGCACATCATGAAGGTCAATCTGAAAATCGGGCTCGTCGTCGCCCTGCTGGTTGGCGTGGCATTCCTACTCTCCAATGCTGGCGTCGGCGCCCAGGCGCAGAGTGCGCCCCGCTATCATGTCGATCCGTTCTGGCCGAAACCACTGCCCAACAAGTGGAAGATTGGCGGCATCACGGGCTTGGCCGTCGACCGGAATGACGATGTGTGGGTGCTCAACCGTCCGAACGATCTGACGGACATCGAGCTTCATGCCGAGCTCACACCCCCAGCCGCTGATTGTTGCGTGCGACCTCCGTCGATGATTCACATCGACAAGAACGGCAACGTCATCGGCTCGTTCGACGCACCGCAGGGCCACGGCATGGACGTGGACAGCCAGGGGTTCGTCTACATCGGGCAGGACACGGTTCGCAAATACGATCCGAAGTCCGGCAAGGTCGTTGCCGAGATTGCGCGTGTTCCCGAGCTCGAAAACGGCGGAACTCCCGGCGGTCGCGGTGCGGCGCCGGAGCGCGTTCCCGGGCGCGGCGGCCGCGGTCCGGTTGCAGGGTTCCTCGGGCGCGGCGGTGGCAGTTCCGCAGAAGGCGCCGCACGCGGGGGAGGAGCGGCAGCCTTCCGCGCGAAGTATCCCGCATCCACGCCGATGATCGTCGGCGGGATCGAAGAGATCCGGATCGATGAACGCACCAACGATATCTACGTCGCTGACAGCTATCTTGGCGGACGCGTGATGGTCTTCGACTTCAAGACGCTGGCGTTCAAGCGCGGATGGGGCGCATACGGCCGCCCCCTCTCCGAAATCTCGACCAACGACGCCGACCGCGCCTACACACCGGGCGGGCCGATGCCGAAAGAGTTCCGCGGTCATCTGACGATAAACGTCTCGAACGACGGTCTCGTCTACGCCGCGGACCGCAATGCGAACCGCATTCATGTCACGACGAGAGAGGGCAAGTTCCTCAAGGAGTTCAAGCTTGCCGAACACACCGGAGTCGGCGGCGCCACCGGCGGCGTGGGATTCTCACCAGACAAGCAGCAGCGGTACCTCTATATCTCGGATCTGACGAACAACCACATCTACTTCCTCGATCGCGAGTCTGGGAAGGAAGTCGGCCGCATGGGCAGCATGGGTGAGACCGCCGGCTCGTTCTGGGGCTTGCACATGATCGCCGTCGATTCGAGGGGGAACATCTACACCGGCGAGGTCTTCGCGGGTCAGCGCCTTCAGCGCTTCGTGGCCGCCGACAGCGCACGCGGCAAGCTGCTCGACCAGCTGTCGAAGATGACTCAGTAAGAGCGGATCGACTCCCAATCTCTAACCTCCTACTCCCAAGCGGCACGCCTTGGGAGTAGGAGGTCGGGAGTTGGAAGTTCCAGCGGCGAGCTACCGAGCGGCGGTTGACGTCCCTGAATCAGGCACGAGCATCCTGATCACGCCGTCCTGTCTCGACGTGATGAACAGCTCCCCATCCCGGCTCTGGCTGATGTGCAGGTCGGCGCGCGTCACGCTCGCGCCATTGGCCCGCTCGACGAGGTCGCGCAGCGTCACGTAGACACGATTGCCGCCCGGGCCCTTCGTGTACAACTGAATCTCTTCGACTGGCGCCACCGTCTGCGGAATGCCATCGTCGGCCTTCTTCATCGCCGCAAGATCGGAGGCGAACAGACGACCGCGCTGGATGTCGCCGAAGACGAACTTCCCGCGCAGCGCGGTGATACGGCCGTGATACGCAAACCCACCGCTGATCGCCTGACCCTCGTTGTGGTCGTACATCGCGACGGGATACGTGAACTCGTCCTTGGTGCGTCCACTCAGCACGTCGGCTGGCAGTTCGTATAGCTGATTCAGCGCACCGCCCTGCCTGATCATGCCGTTCTCCCAGTAACCCTCGCGCTTCATCCAGCCGTAGTTCCCGCCGTTGCGGACGATGTTGACCTCTTCGATGTGGTTCATCCCGATGTCGTTGGCGAACATCGTTCCGTCGGTGAGATCCCATGACAGGCGATGCGCGTTCCTGAACCCGTACGCGTAAATCTCGCCGAGCGTTTTGGGATCGTTGTCGGCGGCG
This sequence comes from Acidobacteriota bacterium, assembly GCA_032156805.1. Classification (GTDB taxonomy): domain Bacteria; phylum Acidobacteriota; class Vicinamibacteria; order Vicinamibacterales; family UBA2999; genus Gp6-AA40. The sequence goes on along the minus strand of JALDXQ010000067.1, from coordinate 10,125 downwards.
AACTTGTTGGTCGGTGGAATCGTGTAGTCGCCGAGCCCCTTGGCCCCTTTCGACACCGAAGGACTACGCGGATCGAACCGCAGGATGGCCGTGATGACGGAGTCGAGACGCTGCGTCTGAACAGGATTGTTCGCGTTCGGCCCGCCGCCATTGCTGAACCCGAGATCGCTGCCGCTCGTGTAGAGCAGACCGTAGTCTTCGGAGCCTGGCTTGGCGGTCGGGTTGAACCCGACGTAGCCAAACGGGTGCGTCAGGTTCATCACGGTGTGAGCGACGCGAAGTAGTTCACGCCGCGTGCCTTCGAAGGTGTTTGCCGACGGGTTGTTCGTCTTCCACTCCGTGATCACGTTGTGGTGCGTCACATCTTTTGCGGTGTAACCCGGTGGAATGAAGTTCGGTGTCGCCGGGTTGCCCTGCGCTCGTTCGCCGTGCACGGTGTAGAAGAGCCCGTTCTTCGCAAACTCCGGGTGGAAGTCGAAGCCGATGAACCCGCTTTCGAGCCGGTTGTAAATCGCGTGCGGGAAGATCGGCACGATGCTCATGTAGACAGACGGCTGGTTCTTGCTGTCGAGCAGGTAGAGCAACCCGCGCGAGTCGTTGGCGAACCGGCGCCCGTCGGGCAGGTCGCGGACGAAGCTCAGGCGAGCCCACCCGGCTGGGTTCACGTCCTGGTCCGGCTTGAGCATCGGGCGCGAATCGGGCAATCGCACGAGGTCGACGATCTCGATCGTCAACCCGCGCTTCTCCACCGGCGCCGGGATCGGGTTACTGGTGATCTGGGCGTGAATACCGCTGACCGCGGCGATCACGACGAAACCAAGGATGAGTGGCAATCGCGGGCGCATCTGGCCCTCCTCTGTTTTTGAGGGATGAGTATTGTCGAGGACTCTAGAGGTGGTCCGACCCGCTGTCAAGGTGCTGCCGAGGTTGCTGGCGCCAAGGCCAGCCATCGGTGTTCGCTGGATTCCAGCCAGTCGTTTTCAAATAGCGGCGTCACGGTCGCGTTGGAGGAGGAAGCTATGGCCCGCACACTCGTCATCGGCGGCACTCTTTTCATCGGTCGCGCGCTCGTGGAACAGTTGCTCGCGCGCGGCGATGACGTTGTCGTCATGCACCGCGGGAAGGGTACGCCTTTCGACGCACGTGTTCGCGAGATCCAGTGCGACCGCAACGACGTGGCAGCCGTTCGGGCGGCACTGACCGGCAGCAAGTTCGACGTCGTGTATGACAACGTCTACGACTGGCAGCGTGGAACCACTGCCGATCAAGTCAGCGCCGCCGCGCTTGCCGCCGCTGCCTCCGGCCGTCTGCGTCGCTACGTCTTCACTTCCAGCATTGCCGTGTACGGACAGGGAGGCGAGTTCAACGAGGAAGCCCCGCTCGTGCCGTCTGATTATCCGAACCCATACAGCGCGCAAAAGGCGGACAGTGAGCGCGCGCTGTTCGAGGCACAGTGGCGAAGCGGCTTACCCGTGACGACTCTGCGGCCCGCGTTCATCTACGGACCAAACAATCCATTCGACCGGGAAGCGTTCTTCTGGGATCGTCTGTTGGCAGGCCGGCCGATCGTCGTGCCCGAAGACGGCCTCGGCACGATGCAGTGGGTCCACGCACAGGATGTCGCGCGCGCGGCAGTGCTCGCTGCGGATGACGACCACGCGAGCGGGCGCGCGTTCAATCTGGCCAGCTATCCGCCAGTCACGCAGCTCGAGTTCGTGCAGCTGCTGTCAAACATTGCAGGCAAGCCGGCGAATGTCGTGCGCATCCCGCGAGAGGAAATCCAGCAGCGCGGTGGCCAGCTGTTCGTTCCTCCGTATTATTTCGGCGTGTACCTCGACATCCCACCGATCAACGTCCGCAGCGATCGGGCACGCTCAGAGCTGGGCGTGCAGCTGACGCCGCTCGAGGACGGACTGCGCGAAACCTATCGCTGGTATCAGCAACAGCAGCGACCGCAGCCGGACTTTTCCTGGGAGGACAGTCTTCTCTCGGCCCACTGAGGCCCAAGGTGTAACGAGCTTTCGAACTACAGGCCCAGGACCAGGCGAAGACCCTTCTCGACGTCCTCGAGCACCTGGCCCTTGATGTTCCCGGCGGGCTCTGTCAGGAAATCCCTGTCGAGTGTAATCAACTGGGATACATTCGCGACCGAGTCCTTCGGAAGGCCCGAGAGCTTCGCGGGAAGGAGGACGTTCCCCGGCGCGTCCAGTAACCGCAGATTCGAGGTCAGCACGACCGCAATCACGGTGCGGATTCGGCTGCGGTTGAACGCGTCGTCCTGCACGATGAGCAGTGGGCGTCGGAACCCGGGTTCGGATCCGCGGGGCTCGTCGAGGTCAGCCCACCAGACCTGGCCGCGCTCGACGACTACCACGTCCCGGTGTCGAGCGAACGACGTTGGGCACGTCGTACCGACGAATCGAGTCGGCCTGGCTCGCTGGCGTACACCGCATTCAGCCGTTCCGTAGTCTTGCGGCCGCGGTGTTTAGCGACGTAATCAGCGAGGGCGGTGGCGTACAAACGGCTTCGAGACACCCCCAGGCGCTTACTCAGTGTCTCGGCAGATTCGAAGAGGTCGTCCGGTATCGACAGGGCTACTTTCATACTCTAGTATTACCATGGTAGAACCGACGACGCCAAGCTGCCACTCGGATCGCGGCGGTTCAACACAGGGGCCCGAACCTGTCGCGTGCAGTGAGTCGAGTAGCAGGACCGGTTCTGGCGGAATTCCTCGAATCGAAGTAGTCTCGCCGTTCTGGAGCCCGACATGTCCACGATGACCCGCCGCACTCTTTCCGCGTTCGCCTCGGCCGTGATGCTTCTCGGAATTCCCGCCTGGCTCGCCATCACGACCGCGCAGCAGGCAAGCACACTCCGGCCGCCGGCCTTCGAGCTCGATCCCAAGTGGCCGACGATTCCAAACAACTGGGTGCTCGGCGAGGTCTCGTCGATAGCCGTCGACTCGCGGGATCACATCTGGGTGCTTCACAGGCCGCGGTCGATACCGGCCGAGAAGCGCGCGAACGCCGCGCCGCCGGTGCTCGAGTTCGATACGGCCGGCAAGCTGTTGAGCAGCTGGGGTGGTGACGCGCAAGGCTACGACTGGCCCGAGCGCGAGCACGGCATCACCACCGACTCGAAGGGCTTCATCTGGATCAGCGGCAACGGTGGATGGCCGAAGGTTGCTCCTGGCGGCAGCGCCGACGACATGATCCTGAAGTTCACCAACACCGGGAAGTTCGTGATGCAGATCGGACGTCGCGGTGAGAGCAAGGGCGACTCCGACACGACCAACGTTCATCAGCCGGCCGATGCCTTCGTGCACACCGCGACCAACGAGCTGTTCGTGGCCGACGGCTACGGCAACCATCGCGTGATCGTCTTCGATGCCGAGACGGGCAAGTTCAAGCGCATGTGGGGCGCCTTCGGCGGGAAGCCTGAGCCTCCGGCGCCCGCTGCGCCGCAGGCATCCGGCAGCGCGCCCGCACCAGCAAACCCCGAAGGCCCGCCGCAGTACGGGCTCGTCCACGCGATCAAGGTCTCCAACGACGGCATGGTCTACGTGGCCGATCGCGTGAACAACCGGATTCAGGTCTTCTCGACGGAGGGTAGGTACCTCCGGCAGGTGAAGGTGACCAACGAGGGCGGCGTCAACCCGGTGCCAGCGGGGTTCGCCTTCTCTGCCGACCCGAAGCAGCAGTTCCTCTACGTTGTGGACTCCGGCCCCATGCGGGTGGTGATCTTCGATCGCGAGAAGCTGACCCAGGTCAGCGCGATCGGCATGCGCGGCCCCAAGCCCGGTGATTTCGACATTGTTCACCACATGGCGGCCGACTCGAAGGGCAGCCTGTACACCGCGGAGATCGTCACGAATCGCCGGGCGCAGAGATTTGTCCTGACGGGAGCGCGAGATTGAGGCGACGTTCAATGACTGCACTCGACTACGACACACAGAGGCACCGAGGCACAGAGGAAAACCACAGAATTCTCAGTGCCCCACTGCCTCGGTGTGTCGTTGTGGGTGGCAGGCGCATCCTCGCAAGCTTCATCCTTGCACTCTCCTGCGCGAGCTCGGCGTACGCCGACGAAATCAAGGTGATGACCTCGGGCGCATTCACGGAGGCGTATCAGCAACTCGTCCTGCAGTTCCAGAAGACCTCCCGTCATACTGTCGTCACCACGTTCGGGGCATCGATGGGTGGGGCAAAAGACTCGATCCCCGTGCGACTCGGCCAGGGTGAGCCAGTCGACATGGTGATCGTGATCGAGAGCGCACTCGAGCCATTGATCAAAGCGGGACACATCGCCGACGACAGTCGAGTCCAGCTCGCGCGCTCGGTGATCGGTGTCGCCGTGCGGAAGGGCGCACCGAAACCTGACATCAGTTCGGTCGCTGCCCTGCGCCAGTCATTGCTGCAGGCGAAGTCGATCGCGTATTCCGCCAGTGCAAGCGGAACCTATGTGTCGACCGAGCTTTTCCAACGGCTCGGCATTGCCGATCAGGTCAAGGGAAAGTCGAAGCGCATCGAAAGCGAGCGTGTCGGAGCTGTCGTCGCTCGCGGCGATGCAGAACTCGGCTTTCAACAGGTCAGCGAGCTGTTGCCCATCGACGGCATCGACTATCTGGGTCCGTTGCCGGCTGAAGTGCAACAGGTGTCTGTCGTGACTGCCGCGCTTGCCACGAAGGCGTCAGCGCGTGCCGCGGCGAAGGAACTCATCGACTTTCTCGCTTCGCCGGCCGCTGCCGCCACGATCCACAAGGCCGGCCTCGAACCCGTTGCCGCTCTCACGCCGGCATCGCGGCGGTAAGGCGCAACAGTCTTTCGGCGTTGCCGCGATAAATGCGCTCCCGGTCTTCGGCGCTGAGGTCGAGACTCTCGATCACCCGAATCGTCTCTCGCATGTAAAGACCTGGCGTGGGATCGAACGGCATATCGCTCGCGAAGAGCACCTGGCTCGCGCCGAAGAACTCCAGCCCGCAGCGCGTGGCTGCCCGCGCACCGAACATCGCGGTGTCGGCATGGAATTGCCGGAAGTAGTCGACCGGCCGCTTCTTCATCGATTTCAACACCGCCGAGTAGTCGACTTTCGACGTCCGCGCCCCGAGCTGATCCCACCCGTACCCGACCCGACCCTCGAGGTACGGCACGATGCCTCCGAGGTGATGCGTGATGATCTTCAGATCGGGATAGCGATCGAACACGCCCGAGAACACGAGCCGCGCCATGGCAGCACCGGTCTCGTACGGCCACCCGAGCGCCCACCAGATCTCGAACGCCGATGACTCCTCGGTCGCGTAGTCGGTCATCGACGCGCCACGCGCCGGATGCAGCCAGATCGGCACATCGCGCCGGGCCGCCTCAGCGAAGAGCGGCTCGAAGCGAGGCTCGTCGAGCGGCGCGCCCAGGACGTTCGTGTAGATCATCACGCCCTTGGCCCCGAGCTGATCGATCGCGCGAATCATCTCCTGGAGCGATGCGTCGACGTTGTTCATCGGCATCGACGCCGCAAACGCGATGAATCGATCCGGATGCTTCGCCACCAGCTCCGCCAGGCCGTCGTTCGCCTCGCGCGCGATGACCGCTGACTCCGCGGGGCCGCCCAACGTCTCGATCGGCGGCTGGCCGAGCGTGATGACCTGCCGCACGTCGCCGAACTCATCGAGCACACGAAAACGATAGTCGAGATCGAAACCGACCGTCGCGTTCGCCATGCGCTTGCCGATCTCCTTGCCGGCCGCGCCGCTGACGATGTAACGGTCGAACCATCGCTTCGGAAATACGTGATTGAAGATGTCGATCTTCACTCGGGTTCTCCACGCCCCATCAGGGCCAAACCACCGGCCGCCATCGTCGCAATCAATGCCGGAATCGCTGCGACCCAGAACACCTGCCCGATCGGCACGCCGCGAGCCAGCAGCAGTCCTCCAAGGACCGGGCCGACAATCGATCCGATGCGGCCGATCCCCAACGCCCAGCCGACACCGGTCGAGCGGATCGCCGTCGGGTAAAACGACGCGGTCAACGCGTGACACGCGTTCTGCCCACCGATGATACCCAACCCTGCGGACGTAATCGTCGCTCCGAGCAGGAGCGTCGATGCACCTGACGCACCGATGAGAAACACACACACGGCGGCAAACAGAAAACAGGCAGACAGGACCCAGAACGAGAAGTAGCGATCGAGCAGCGCGCCCAGCACGAGCGCACCGCCTATGCCGCCGACCTGAAAGAGGGCTGTCAGCCTGATCGCGGTGGCCACCGGGATGCTCGCGTCGCTCATGATCGTCGGCAACCAGCTGTTCAGGAAATACAGGTTGAGGAGGTTCATGAAGTAGACGACCCAGATCAGCATCGTGCCGGCCGCGCGTCTGTCGGTGAAGAGCCGCGCGACGGCGAAGCCTTTCGGCGGCTCACTCTCGTCGATGCCTGGCGACAGCGTGGCCGGCAGTTCGACCTCTGGCGCGATCTGACCCAGGTAGCGCCGAGCGCGCGCATCCTTCGCGTCCTTGATCAGAAGAAATCGAATCGAGTCTGGCAGCCACAGGAACGCCGCGCCGGCAATCAGCAGCGGCGCCACGCCGCCGATGATGAAGACGGACTGCCATCCGAAGCGCGGGATGATGGCCGCGGCAACAAAGCCTCCCACTGCCGCGCCGAGCGAGAAGCCGCAGATCATCGTCGTGACGGCTGTGCCCCGTCGTCGCTTGGGCATGTATTCAGAGGTGAGCGCGATGGCGTTTGGCATCGCGCCGCCCATTCCCAGACCAGTCAGGGCGCGAAACGCGGCCAGCCCTTCGACGGTCTGTGCCGTCGCGGTCAGCAATGAACCGATGCCGAAGATCAGCACGCAGGCAACGAGCACTGGGCGCCGGCCGAACTGATCCGCCAGCGGGCCGCTGACCATCGCGCCGATCATCATCCCGACCAGGCCGCTGGAGATGACCGGACCGAGCACGCTGCGAGGAATGTCCATCGCCGTGGTAAGAGCCGGCGCGACATACCCCATTGCCTGTGCATCGAAACCGTCGACGAACACAATGAGTGAGCACATGACGCCCACGAGCAGTTGATAACGGCCAACCGGGCGCTCATCAATGAACTGGCGGACGTCGAAGACGGTTGCGGGCTGCATCGGTGCGCATTGTCTATCAAGTCCGGCTCAATCGTCCGGCTCAAAACGTCCGGCTTCAGCCGGACCGTGGCTGACGGTCATCATCGTCGCCCTGTATCTGTCACCACCATCGCGCGCACAGGCTCCCGCGACGAAGACTCCGAAGCCGGCGCCTCGCGCTGCCGACGGCAAGCCCGATCTGTCGGGCGTCTGGATCGCGACGGGAGCCCTGCGGCTCATGGCCGGTGAGGTGGAAGTGGCAGCGGCGCGGCAGTCCGACATCGATGAGGGCCGGCCCGCGCCCCGGACCGAACCGCCGCCCTACAAGCCCGAATACGAGAAGAAGCGGCAGTACTATCTCGATCGCCGAGGCATCGACGATCCGATGGCGCGCTGCCTGATCTCAGGCGTCCCCCGAATCAGCTTCAGGCCGCTGCCGTTCCAGATCTTCCAGATGCCGAGCCAGATGGTGTTCCTGTACGAAACCCATCACGCCTTCCGCATCATTCCCACCGACGGCCGTCCACATCCCGACGACATCGAGCCGTCGTATCTCGGGGAGTCAATCGCACGCTGGGACGGCGATACGCTGGTGGTCGACGTCACCGGCTTCAACGAGAAGACGTGGCTGATCGGAGTGGGCACGGTGCACAGCGAGAAGCTGCGGGTGACGGAGCGATACACGAGGGACAGCTTCAACACGATTCGGTATCAGGTCACGATGGACGATCCGGAAGTGTTCACGAAGCCGTGGAATGCCGAGGAGATCTTCCGGCTCCGTCCGGGCGAACGCATTCGCGAATACGAATGCATCGAGAACAACGAGGACCTGCAACGAATCGAGAAGCTGCTCCAGGACGAGTCCGTATTCCGCCGTCCCTCAAAGCAGTAGAGCTCGCTTCACACGCCCGCGTCGGCCGCTCATACTCGTTCATTCGCTCCACCTATACCGGCGCGGCCGTGGACGACCGCGCTCCGGCCTGCCGCCCACGATGGAGCGCCCCCGTCACACAACCTGCGATCCTCATGGCCTGCGAGAACCAGAAGAGCGGCGCGCCGTACACGGCGATGGCACTGGCGAGTCCGTCCGGCTGCATGAAGACCAGGCCGAAATACATCGCCGTCGCTACGATACCAATGAGCAAGCCATGCAGCAGCAACCCGGACGAGAGCGTGCGCAACAACCATCTCGTCACGAGATAGCCGAACACGAAGCATCCGGCCGGCACCATGACGAGGAAGAGCGTGGCGCTGACGAAGCTGATCGGCACCAGGACGGCAAAGAGAACGACCTCCAGCAACAGCGCGCCCAGAACGACACGCACCCAGTGGATACTCATGTTCCTCACCTTCTGCCGCAAGACCGAGGCCTCACAACTCGATCGTCGTCCTCAAGCCGCGGAACGACCGCTTCTCCAGCTTCGACTTCTTGCACTTCTTTCCGTCGATATCACGATCACCATCGTCGCTCAACAGCTCGAGCTCGAGAGTGCGTCCGCGGACTGCAGTGACAATCAGCTCTTCCGGCTTGTAGTCTCGCACATCGACGTCGAGCGCAATCGCCTCGTCGCGCAATGCGCCGGACCATCTGTACATCCGAAAGTCGTGCGCATCGCCGTACGCACCGGCAATCACAAGATAGGTCCTCGCCTCGGGTACGAACTCGATCGCTCGAATGCCGCGGCCTCCCAGATCGAGACGGCCCGCGATGTCGAGTGCAGGTGACGCCACTCGATCGATGACGTCCGCAGGGTTGCGCATCGCGACAACCAGGGCCAGTCCGTCGGGAACAGGATTGCGAAAACCAAGCAGCAGGTGACCCTCTCGGGTCGGGGCGAGACCCTCGAGATTCAACCCGCCAGGTTCTTCCGGCGCCAACGTGGACGCGCGCTCGAGATCCAAACGACGAAGGTCTCGGGCGCTGACGAGATCCCGGATGAGCGACATGTACGGTCGGCCGACGGGAGCGATCTGAACCTCGTCTCCGCTCACCTGAACTGATGTGGCAAAGAATCGCTGACGGCTCTCCTGTTCCTCGCGGTCCTTGTTTCGTCCGTGCGACGTGACCCAGTAGATGCGATCGCCGACGGCGGCAGCGCCCTCGATATCGGGCTCCTTGTCCGGATCGGCCGGCTTCAGGAACTGGACGAGGTCGACTGTCCCGCAGGGCGGTCCGGGGGCCTCATGGTTGTAGATTCGAAGGATGTAGTCCTCGTCGCTGGCTGAGACGAACAGCACCGAGCCCAGCCGCACGGCCGCGGAAGCGTCGCAGGTTCCTCGGTACGTCGTAGTCGATGGCAACGGATTCCTCGGATCAACTGTATATAACGCTCAGCCACTGTCCGGACGTGCGCGATGCGTTTCTGCGGTTGACGTCGCCGGGTTGCCCGGATAGATTCCACGCCGGAGGGTCCGATGTCCAGAGCTCTGATACTTCTTGCCGCGCTCGTTGTCTCGGCATGCTCCTCGTCGTCGCCTGAACAGGCGGCACAAGCACCGGGTTCCACCGCAACAGTATTCGAGGGCGCCCGTGTCATCGTCGGCGATGGGGAGACGATCGACAACGCGACCTTCGTCGTAGACGGTAACCGGCTCACGCAGGTCGGACGAGCCGGTGAAGTGCAGGCGCCAGCGGGCGCCAGGCGCGTCGACCTGGCCGGCAAGACAGTCATGCCCGCGATCATCGATACGCACGTGCACACGAGCCGGGAGCGCGACGCACTCGTCAACGACCTGCGGCGTCGAGCGTATTGGGGAGTCGGCGCGGCGATGAGCCTCGGCCAGGACAACAACGAGGTCCCATTTCAGGTACGCGCCGAAACGATTCCAGAAGCAGCGCTGTTCCGAACGGCCGGGCGAGGCATTACCGCACCTGAGCCGGGGCGCCCGGACCTCCCCTATTGGGTGGCGACGGAGGAAGAGGCGCGAAAGGCCGTTCAGGAGCAAGCGGCGCTGAAGGTCGACATCATCAAGATCTGGGTCGACGACCGCGACGGCAAGTTCAAGAAGCTG
>JALDXQ010000066.1:0-34357 GCA_032156805.1 Acidobacteriota bacterium | reverse complement strand
AGGACCTCGTTATGTTTCTCCTCGCACTGTGATCTCCCATCCGAGCTCGCTGCTGCGCGGGTCAGCTCGCGGTCCAGCCGCTATTCACGCCTGCTCCTGCAGGACAGCGGCGACCAGCTCCTGTGCTCGCGCCCACGCACCACGCGTCCGCCAACGTTCGAGCGGCAGTTGCTCAGATCCTTTGAGATCGTCGAGAAAGGCCGCGTGCAGTTGCGCCGCCAACCCGCGATCGAGAAGCAGACGTTGCTCTCCTCGTTGTGTGCGAAGGAGCGATTGTCGAAGTTTGCGGTGCCCAGCGTTACCCAGCGTCCATCCACCACCATCGTCTTATGGTGCAGCATGGTGCGGTTGAACTCTTGAATCTCGATGCCGGCGGCCAGCAGCCGTCCAAAGAGCCTGGTGCTGTTGTGCCTGGCCAGCCAGTTGTCGTTCCGGATACCCGAGACCATGATGCGCACGTCTACACCACGCTGTTTGGCCTCGATGAGCGTCTCGATTGCAACCGGATCCGGTACGAAGTACGGGTTGGCAATGTGGATTGACTCCCGCGCACAGACGATCGACAGGTAGGACATCGTGCGAACATTGGAGGCACCTGTTTCGGGCGAACTGAGGAGCGTCTGCACTGCCAGAGAGCCGCGACCGCCGATGACGGGATAGTACGCATCGCCGGACAGGAGCTCGCCGGCGCGGGCGCTGCATGGTCCACGCGTTAGGCGGCTTCGAGCTCGAGGGCCTATTGGCCGACTGCCGGTGCGTGTGGTCGTCCTCGTCATCTACGCTAGCAACCTGCATGCTCCGAACCGGCGACCCCGCGGCGCCCCACAATGAAACCTGTCACTCGCGTCCTGGAGTCAGTCGCAACTCTGACCGACTGAAAATCTTGTAGTTTGGACAAGCGCCGGCGTGGATGTGCTGCAACGCCCGACCCTGCTGAGCAGTTCAAACAACGCATTCGAGAAGTATTGCGTGATGCCCGCGAGACGCGTTCAGCGAGTGCGGTTCAACCTTTGCAGCCGTTGTGAGAATGCTCGGGGAGCTTCCGCTTTCCTGGTCGGAGATCGCAGGTCGTACCTGGCGTGATGCGCTCGAGGACGATGTTCTGGGCCTGGCCGCTCAACTGTCCTATTACTTCTTTCTCGCCTTGTTTCCGGCCATCCTGTTGCTACTGGCGATCGCCAGCTTTTTTCCGCTCTCTAACCTCACCGACGATCTCGGACGTTCGCTGGGCCCGTTTGTGTCCTCCCAGGTGCTGGAACTGATTCAGGACCAGATGCGGCGACTCGCCAATAATGACAGCGGGGGACTTCTCACCGTCGGTGTGGCCGGCGCTCTATGGAGCAGTTCCGCAGCTCTCGTCTCAATCGTTGGTGCGCTTAATCGGGCCTACGACATTGTCGAAGGCAGGCCGTGGTGGCGAGTTCGACTGACAGCCATAGGACTGACGATTGCGGTTGCTGCGCTCGTGGTTGTGGCGTTCGCGCTGATACTCGTCGGGCCCACGATGGCGACGTCGGTGGGTGACACCTTGGGTTGGGGAGCCGCATTCGAGTGGACGTGGCTCATTGTTCAGTGGCCTCTCGTCTTCGCGCTCGTCATGGTCGCGATCGGGCTCGTCTACTACTTCGCTCCTGATGCCGAGCAGGACTGGACCTGGATCACTCCTGGCGCGGTCGCCGCAACGATTCTCTGGATTGTGGTGTCGCTCGTGTTCAAGATCTACATCGCCAACTTTACCGACTACAACGCGACATATGGAACCATCGGTGGGGTCATCGTCCTGTTGCTCTGGTTCTACCTATCCAGCCTGGCGATCCTCGCTGGAGCGGAATTGAACGCGGAGATTGAACACGCCTCGCCGTACGGAAAGGCCCCGGGACAGAAGAATGCGCAAGGCAAACTTCTGCTCGGACGTCGCGCCGAGCGCGCGTTCCGCGAGCGGCAGGAAAGCCAGAACCACGCAGTCGTTGAAGAGAGTGGCGAAGTTGGCCGGCCCGCTCCCGAGGCAACGCGTCGTTCTGTCGTTGAAGTTGTGCTGGTCGTAGCTATCCTGCTGACGCGAATGTGGTACAGCACCCGCCGTCGCGATCCTGCCGCGACCGAATCCCGCCACTGACGGGCACCCCCGTCGCTCGCGCTTTTGCAGTATGAACGTCGCCAGCGCGGCTGGCCGGCCCGCGTGGCGACGGATACGAAAGAATAGGGTCGCCTACCGCCGACGAGCGGCAGTCTTGCCGTTGGTCGCGGTCTTCTTCCTCGTGCCTGCGCCTACGGCAATGGCTTCCTCGCCCTCGTCTGAATGGGAGGCGTCAGCCGCACCCTGGTTGATACCGCCTTCCGCGAGACTGGAGAGCTTTTGGTCCGCGGCCTTCTCTTCGTCCAGCGTCTCCTGCAGGAGGTCGGCGGCATCGGCGTGTCCCATGGCCCGAGCCCACGCCACTAGCGTGCCGTAGGCCGCCATCTCGTAGTGCTCGGCTCGCTGACCCGCCGCAATCAGGCAAGCATCCATGGTGTCGTCGTCGAAGTCTTCTTCCATGATCGACTTGCCTTCTTCGATGATTCCGGCAATCCCGTCGCAGTGCTTGCCGCGGACCTTCTCATCGAGGCTCTCGAAGACTTGTTCCAGCCGTTCGATCTGGCCTTGCGTTTCTGTAAGGTGCGATTCGAATGCCTCGCGCAGCGGGGGAGACGACGCCGCTTTGGCCAGCTTCGCGAGCGCCTTGGTCAGTTGCCGTTCGGCGTCGTAGGTGTCACGCAATTCGTCGATGAACGCGTCGTGGAGTGTGCCTGCGTCAGCCATGTTGAAATCTCCTTCGTAGAAAATGCGGCGCTGTGCTCATGAACGGGGCACCTCGCGACCCTGTGCGGCGCGCCGATAGTGCTCGTCGAATCCAGGTATCAACTCCGAGATGTATTCAGTGACCCGCATGGCGGCCACTGCGATCAGCGCACCCTTGACGTTGTTCCAGAGTTCCAGTGCCTGCTCCTGGGCGTTGACACCATTGCGCGAAACCGATGCGAGATGTGATTCGTTCGACGAGTCGAAGACGTCCCGTGAAGAACTCGGTCGGAGGACCGCCGCCAGGAGGACGCCGCCGGCAATCGCCCCTCCGAGGAATAGGTGAGGTCTTGCTCGGAACTGCGCGCGCCAATCGGTGGCGGCATCGACTTTGTCCTCCAGTTCCCTGAGGTTCGAGCCGAGCCGTTCTCGCGTCCGGTCGATGTGCGCCTCTATTTTGTGGGCTGTTTCATCCATTCGAGATTCTCCTTGAGCGACTCGATCGTCCGCTCCGGCATTGGCGTGATGTGCGTGAACCTGCGTAGACCGGCGGCGATCAGCACGCTCCCGGCGCCTGCCATCGCAGCGGCGATCACGAGTGTGGCGGCCCACATCGGCAGGAGGGTGGCGAGCGCGTAAGCGGCGGTCCACAACAAGAACATCCACGCGCTGAGTACGGCCACGACTCCGACAGTCACCCACAATGCCGACGCGGCCGCTTGCGTAACCTCGTGGCGAATTTCCGCTTTCGCGAGGCGTACCTCGGATCGGAGAATCTCCTGCACATTCCGGAGGATGTCCTGGACGACGTCTGAAACGGACCGATCCCCTGCCACCTGCCTGCCTCCTTCCGCGTCGTGGCGCTCAGTTCCGGGTGAGCGACCGGCCGAGCACGAACCCGAACACGGCGGCGACGAGCAGAGCGGGCCCGGGATTGCTTTTCACCACGCTCTCGATGTCTGTCATCATGCGTCTGGCGTCGTGGGTGCGCATGTAGTCGGCTGTCGTGCTCAAACGGTCTGCTGCCGCAGACGCGAATTCCTTTACTCGTTGCCCACCTGGCAGTTCGCCCACTCGTTCCTGAACCGCCGATGCAACACCGTCGAGTCGATCTGCAGCTCTTGATCGACCTTCGTCGACCTTCGTTGTCGCGGTCCGTGCCACGTCGGACATCGAATCCGTGGCCTGGTTCGCTCGGTCCACGAGTTCCCTGCCAAACGACGCTGTCTTGTCTGCGACTGATCCATCTACTGGTGTGTTTCTGCTCGCCATGATCTGCCCCTCTTCCTCGTTCTACTGCTGACTGCTAGCGGTCGCCTGGCGCCCGTTCAACAACTCGCGCGGCGACTCCGTTCCTGAATGGAGCGGGATGTCCGGTGAAGAGCATCGTGCGTGCCAGGAGTCCGCACGGAGTCCGCGAGCTCAGTCACTGCGAGTCCCGCTTGAAGACGCGACCTTTGTCGAGGCCGAATGTCGGCGCCTTACGCGTCCCGGTGATTCGAATCGGGATGGCACTTCCTCCCCCCTCTCTCCGGAAGATGAGGTCCACCGGTTTGAGCAACAGGCTCTTGTAGCCCGTGGTCATTTCCGAAATGCTCGCGTCGGTGAATATGGTGCCCGCGAAGTCGATCTGTTCGGAGGCGAGGCCGTACTGTCCGGCCAGACGAATCGCCGATCCCGGTACGTCGAACGTGACATGTGGCAGCGAGAGCTGGCCCGCACGGAGCGTGAACTTCCCGGCAAACTGCGACACGACCCGTTTGGTGTTCGGTGTCGCGTCTTGCCCTTGTGTTCTCCTGCTCAACTCATTGATCTTGGTTTGTACAAGGGGGCTCGCGAAGCTTGCGCTGGCGATCGTAAACGCCCCGTCCAGCCGCAGCTTGTCGACAACATCGCGATCTCCGGGCGGTAGCTCGAACTTGGTGGTGAGCTTCAATGCGCCAGCCATCGGCGGTGTCGGCGCTTTCACGGCCATCAGCAGCACATCTTCGAGTCGTGCGTCGTCCATGACGACATCGAGTTCGACGGTGCGGCCATCAGCACCGGGCTTTTTCACCACGCCGCCCCTGGCCGTCAACGACGTCTTCAGGAAGGACGCATCTACCTTTTCGAGGAGCGTGTTGCCGTTCGTGCCGTCGACGATGGCGTGATAAGTCGCGTGGAGTGGCATCGGATGGCCACCCGCTTTGACCGTGAAATCCGGAGTGTCGGTGACGCCGTGAACCTCGATTCGTTCGAGCGTGCCTCCGAACGTTCCGACAGCCGACAGGATGCCGGAGATACCCTTGAACACGCCGAGGTCGGCGCGTGCGAACGTGAACTCTCCCTCGAGCGGCGTGTCTCCGGGTTCTTCACGGCCCCACGGCCCGAAGGTCCCAGACGTGTCGATCGCGCCTGGAGGAACGGCGTTCTCGAGCGATGCCGAGAAGGCCATCGGTTTGTCGATAGAGACGGCTTCCATCCGAAGATCGTGAATGCTCCACACTTTCGGAGGCTTGTCGGAGTCCCGCGGAATGATCACCAGGCGCGCATCGTGTGCGATCAGTTCGTCAACGACGAACACGCGGCCGGCGTCGCGGCCGTCACCTTCGGAGGTTGATGAAGCCAAGGATTCCTCGCCAGGTGTGCGGTCGCGATTGCGATCGGGAGGGATCTCGATGTCCAACTCATCGACCGTGACTCGCGTGACATGTCGTTGGAGCAGGCGGAACACGTTCCCTTCTGCCGAGAACCGCTTAATCGAGATCAACGGCGGCACATCGCGCCGGCCGCGATGGCGAATCGTCAAGCCAATGCCTTCTGCGTGAAACTGCGGGAACACTCGAAATCGAAGCTCAGCCAGCTCCACCTCCGCATCGAGTCGCGCTGATAAGAGGTCGATGACCTTCTTGCGCGCGGTCTCTGAGGAAAACGGGATAACGGAGGCGAGGGCGATCACCAACCCGACGATGACTACCGTCACCGCAAACGCGGTGACGCGCCACGGATGTCGAACCCGTCGGGTTACTCTGGACTGCTTTTCGGTCATTGGTCTCTTTCAACTTTCGGGGGAACTCGACCCGCGAGCATCGATGAAGGGATTGCGGGCGGTGGCCTTCGGAGCGAATCGCCTTCTGGCCGAGTGGAACAGTTGAGGCAGGTCGCGCAGTGCTCGTGGTTGTTACAGCACTTCGCGTACCACACGATGACACCTGGTTCGGGTGCGTGTCGACGGTTGACGCCGACAGGTTTGTAGATTGAACAATAAGCGGAAGGAAAGTGAGGTGATTTGTGCACGTGAGCGGCCACGTCCCTGGCGCTGGGGCTGGGCTAATGCTCGGGTTGGGATTGAATGCGGCGATGCTCGTCGGCTGTGTCGGTGGTGCCGGGTCTGTCGAACCAAATGCGTTCGATGGCGGGATACGCCGCCGCAAGTGGCAGCGCGATCAGTGCGCCCATCACTCCGCCAAGCGTGCCGCCGACCACGAACGCCGTGATGACGGCGAGAGCCGAGAGCTGCATTTCACGCCCGTATACTTTTGGTTGGATGTAGTAGTTCTCAACCATGTTGTACACCACGTAGAACAGCGTGACGCCTAGCGCAACGGTCGGCGAGACCGTCAGCCCGAGCAGAAGAGCGGGCGCGGCGGACAGAAAGAAGCCCACGACCGGCACGAAGTCGAGAATGCCTGCCAAAAGGGCCAGCAGCAATGCCCCCGGCACCTGCATCGCTGCAAGCGCGGCCCAGGTGAAGACTGCGGCCAGCAGCGAGGTGATGATGTTCCCTCGAATGTACGCCTCAATGACTTGACGGGCGCATTCCACCGTCTCGTGCGCTCGTCCTCGAGCGCGAGCGGGGACAAACGCTACCAACCAGTGTAAGGTTCGGCGTCCGTCCAGGAGAAAGTAGACGGTCACCACCAGCGCGACACCGAGACCCGCGAGTCCCCCGACCAGCCAGCGCGCCGCACTCGTGAGCGACGCCGGCGAGGGGGCGAGCGAGGACGCGGCCTGCAGCATCTCCGGCGGAAGGCGGCTCGTTACGGTGTCACGGAACTCGTTGAGTCGGCTTCCGAGCGTGCGGGCATCCTCCGTCAGCGACGAGCCGGACAGGCCAAGGAAGCCTGCCACAAGGAGCACGATCAACAAGACAACCAACGGCGCCCCATATGGACGTCGCAAGCGGTGCGTCTCAAGCCAGCGCACCGCTGGGTCGAGCGCCACTGCCATGAATACCGCTAACACGAACACCAGCACCCACTGCCACAGTTGCCACCAGATCCACGCGATGGCAACCACCCCGAGCGCTCGCAGAAACGTGGCGGACGAGATGTCGATCCGACCAGCGTTGTGCCGGATGCCACGCCTGGTGCCCTGCGAAGCGACCGGGGCTGGTGGGGATGTCGTCACGCGCGTTTCCGCCATCCTTCGAAGGTAACCTTTCCGTGTATGCGTGAAGATGAGGTCGTAGCATAAACCGGCCCAATCGGACTGAGACCGCTCACTAACCAGCATGTAGCCGTTTGCCCATGCTCACAGAGCGAGGAGGAGTTCCGCTGCCTACCACGCCACGCCGGCCGCCGTTTTAGTCCTCTTAATTGCATGCGAATGTCGAGCTATACGCAGCAGCTGGGCTGTAGCGCTGGTGTGCCCTCAACTCCAAGAGTGATGCTACGCACCCACGGTCCAACAGCGCCGGTTGCGGAATCGAGGCCCACCCGGACTTCCACGTTGTATGCGATTGCCATCGCGCTGAGGAAATAGGTTCATGCGGCGCAAGGTATCGTCCGCATCTCGCCTGCTCGGGGCTGGCGAGGAACTCCTTAGTATTGAGCTCCTGGAGGAGCACGCTCGACGTCTGGCGGCGCTGCTTTCCATCACTCCCAAGAAAGGCAGCGGACACGCTCACCTCCGACGTCTCACGGGACACATGCGGGCGCTGCGCGGCGTGTATACCGCCCTGGCGGACGATGCGCGCCTCGAGACTCCGTCTCCGGCAGCGGAATGGCTGCTCGATAATTTCCACATTATTTCGGCTGCAGCGCGGGACATCCACCACGACCTGCCGCCCGCATTCTTCAAGCGCCTTCCCTTTGTCGCGGCCGACGAGTTCGCCGGGCTTCCGAGGATTTACGCACTCGCCCTCGAGCTGATTGGATCGAGTGCGGGCCGGCTCGATGCCCATAGGTTGCAGCGATTCATTACCGCCTTCCAGTCCGTCACGCCGCTCACGATGGGGGAGCTGTGGGCATGGCCGAGCGCGCTCAAGCTCGCATTGCTCGATCATCTGCGCGCGCGAGGTGATGTGCTGGCTGCCACCCGCCTCCATCGAGTTGCCGCGGATCGAGTGGCCAGCGACTTCGAGACAGGAGACCCGCGTTCCGACGAGTGGCCAATGGAGGTCCATCATGCCTTCGTCACCCGTTTGCTGCAGCGTTCGCGCGCGCTCGGAACCGTCGCGTCCGGACTGCACGACCGACTAGAGGCGGCGCTGAAAGCGCGCGGACAAACGATAGAGGATGCCATCCGAGCCGAGGGACAGCATCAGGCTGCCGAGCAGGCCAACGTGGCCAACCTCATTGGCAGCCTGCGCCTCATCTCGACGTTCGACTGGAGTGAGTTTTTCGAGAGCGTCAGTCTCGTCGAGCAGGTGCTCCAACGCGATCCGGCGGGCGTGTACGGCCGGATGGATTTCCGCAGCCGGGACCGGTATCGACACGCCGTCGAGGAGCTCGCGGTGCCGACCGGCGAGGGACAGCTGTTGCTCGCGCTGAAGAGCGTGGAACGCGCACGCCAGGCACACGTGAAGACGCCCGACTCGCGCGCGACGCACGTGGGCTATCACCTCATTGGTGCCGGGCGACGGGAGTTCGAGCGCAGCGTGGCCTGGCGGCCGGATCTCAAACAGCGGCTTCGCAGGCTCTTCTTCGCGTGCGCCACTCCTGGGTACCTCGGGTCCA
Source organism: Acidobacteriota bacterium (assembly GCA_032156805.1). Lineage (GTDB taxonomy): Bacteria > Acidobacteriota > Vicinamibacteria > Vicinamibacterales > UBA2999 > Gp6-AA40. The sequence goes on along the minus strand of JALDXQ010000066.1, from coordinate 25,639 downwards.
TCGTGGCAGGAACCGCGCTGCTCGTGGGACTCGCCGTCCTCTACGCCTGGTGGCACGGCTGGAGCGGTGCCGCCCTGATCTTTGTCGCGTTGGCAGCCACGGTGCCGGCAAGTGAGCTGGTCATTCAACTGCTGCAGTGGATGATCAGCATCTTGATCCCGCCGCGACGGCTTCCACGGCTGGAGCTCGGTGCGGTTCCGCCATCGGCTCGGACGATGGTGATCGTGCCAACGCTGTTCGACAGCGTGGAGCGTGTCGAGGACTTGATAGCGCATCTGGAAGTGCAGGCGCTCGGGAACATCGACCCTCACATCCATTTCGCCCTCCTGAGCGATTTTCCCGATGCACCGACAGAGACGCTGTCACAGGACACGGAGGTCCTCGAGGCCGCGCGCGCGGGCATCGCCGCGCTGAACGCACGGCACGCGGACGGCGCCACCGATCGCTTCTTCCTCTTTCACCGCCTGCGCCAGTGGAACGAGCGCGAGGGGCTGTGGATGGGATGGGAACGCAAGCGCGGGAAGATCGAGGAGTTCAATCGTTTGCTGCGTGGCGCCACTGATACGAGCTTCGTCGTGTCAGTAGGCGATCTGAGCGTCCTGCCTCAGATCAGGTACTGCATCACTCTCGACAGCGATACACGGCTTCCACGCGGCGTAGCCCGAGAACTGATCGGGATCATCATTCACCCCCTCAACCGCGCCACGTTCGATACCCCGGCAGGCCGTGTCACCGAAGGCTACGGCATCCTGCAGCCGCGCATCAGCGTCACCTACATGAGCGCTGCCGGATCGTTGTTTGCGCGGCTCTATTCCGGGCACACCGGGGTTGATCCCTATACGACCGCTGTCTCAGACACGTACCAGGATCTCTTCGGCGAAGGCATCTTCACTGGTAAGGGTCTCTACGATGTTGATGCCTTCACCGCGTCACTCGAGGGCTCCGTTCCAGAAAACGCGCTTCTGTCTCATGACCTCTTCGAGGGACTTCACGCACGGGTTGCGCTCGTCTCGGACGTCGAGCTGGTTGATGACTATCCGTCGAGCGTGCTCTCACACGCACGACGGCAGCACCGTTGGGTCCGCGGCGACTGGCAGATCCTCTTCTGGCTGTTTCCGTTCGTGCCGTCAAAGCGTGGCCTCAAGCGAAACCGCGTGCCCCTCATCGGCCGCTGGAAGATTTTCGACAATCTCCGTCGCAGCCTTGTGTCGCCGACGCTGCTGCTGTTGCTCGTTGCGGGGTGGGCCGTCCTCCCCGGCACGCGCGGGTTCTGGACGGCGCTCGCGATTGCCGTCGCGGCGTCACAGCTCCTCCCAGTCCTTGGGCGCCTGCTGGTTGGTCCCGGCCGAGCGCAGTCGATCCCGGTATTCCTTCGGAACCTGTGGCGCGATGCGGTGACGGCCTTGGCGCAGGTGTTCCTGAGCGTGATGTTCTTGCCATTTCACGCATGGGATGCCGCACATGCCATTGGCGTCACGCTTGTTCGTCTCGTGGTGACGAAGCGGCGAATGCTGGAGTGGGAAACGGCCGCCACCACGGCGGCAAGAGCCGCGGGCCTGGTTGGGCACGGCGTGCGCGGATTCGTGACGGGAATGGCGGCCAGTCCAATCATCGCGGGCGTCATCGCCATGGCGATTCTGCTCTGGGCGCGTGACGCGCTTCCTTCTGCCGCCCTGTTTCTTGTCCTCTGGACGATCGCGCCAGTCGCGGCGTACTGGCTTAGTGTGCCGGTAGGCGCACGCGTTCGTCCGCTCAGCGATCGCGAGCGACGGATATTGCGACGGACGGCGCGCAAGACGTGGCGCTACTTCGAGACGTTTGTGACGGAGGCAGATGCGTGGCTGGCTCCCGACAACTGGCAGGACGACGTGGACGCTCCAAAGCTTGCGCGCCGTACCTCACCGACGAACATCGGCATGAGCTTGCTCTCGACGCTTGCCGCGCACGACCTCGGGTACGTGACCACGGATGATGTCGTTCGTCGCGTGAACGCAACGCTCGTGACGCTGGAAGGACTCGAGCGCTACCAGGGACACTTCCTGAATTGGTATGACACGTCGAGCATGGCACCTCTGCATCCGCGCTATGTGTCGACCGTTGATAGCGGCAACCTCGCCGGCGCACTGATGGCCCTCGCTCAGGGGCTCCTTCAAATCGAAGATCGCCCGCAGACGCGCGTGCAGCGGCTCGCCGGCCTGGCCGACACAGCCGATCTGCTCGCCGTTGAGTCCTCGTCGAGTGACGTGGGATTCGGTCCGCGGCAGGTCGTCACTGAGATCAACCGTGTCGCTCGCGCCCTCGTCAGAGCCTCCGACGCGGCGGCGTCCGACGACGACATCGTCGAGATCCGCACGCTCGCGGGGCAACTCGCCAGTGTGGCCGCGGAGTTCGACCGGGTGGCCTCTCGAGATCGTGCGGGCGACATCGCGTACTGGTGCAAAGCGGTGCTCGCGTCCGTGGCGGGGCTCACGGATGAACGACCAGCGCCAGCAGAGTTGCTCCGGGTGCTGGCTGGCCGACTCTCCGCGCTCGCTGATGGCATGCGGTTCGACTTCCTGTACGACCGCCGCCGCCGCATCTTTGCCATCGGATACCGCCTCGCCGACGCCGAAGGACCTGGAGAGCTCGATGCCTCGTTCTACGACCTGCTGGCGTCTGAAGCGCGGCTGGCCAGTTTCGTGGCCATCGCCAAGGGAGACGTTCCGCAGCACCACTGGTTCCATCTCGGACGTCTCGTCACGAACGTCAACGGCCGCGCCACGCTGATGTCCTGGGGCGGCACGATGTTCGAGTACCTGATGCCGCAGCTGCTGATGCGCAACTTTCCTGGCACGTTGCTCGATCAGAGCTGTCGCGCAAGCGTCCGACGCCAGATCGACTACGGGAAGCAGCGCAACGTGCCGTGGGGAATTTCCGAGTCGGCCTATGCGTTCACCGACCGCGAAGGCAACTATCAGTACCGGGCATTCGGGGTGCCGGGACTTGGGCTCAAGCGTGGTCTGTCCACCGACCTGGTCATCGCGCCGTATGCGACCGCCCTGGCGAGTCTCGTGACGCCAGGGGCTGCCGCGGAGAACTTCGAGCGACTGGCGGAGCTCGGACTCGACGGTCGATACGGCTATTACGAAGCGCTCGACTACAACCCGCGTAGCCGCGAGATCGAGTCGCCATCCGACGCCAAACTCCGCCCCGCCGTCGTCCGCGCCTACTTCGCGCACCACCAGGGCATGTCGCTCGTCGCGCTGGCCAACGTCATCTGCCAGGATGTGTTCATCGGGCGTTTTCACGCCGATCCCAGAATCCAGGCGACGGAATTACTGCTGCAGGAGCGCGTACCCCGCGAGGCAATTCTGTCCGAGCCACGCCCGGCTGAGAGCACGTCGGCGCCGCCTTCGTTGCCCCTCTTCGCCTCGCGGCGTTTCCATTCACCCCACACGACGAACCCCCACACGCACGTCCTCTCGAACGGGCGCTACCGGGTGGCGATCACGAATGCGGGTGGCGGCTTCAGCATGTGGCGCGACGTCGCCATCACGCGCCGGCGCGACGATCCCACCTCCGACTCGGGGACCCACCATATCTACCTGCGCGATCCGTGGTCGAGCCGGGTCTGGTCCGCCACGTACCAGCCCGTGTGTCAGGAGCCCGACCTGTTCGACGCGATCTTCGATCTCGACAAGGTCACGTTCCGCCGGCGCGATACGGAGATCGAGACCCAGCTCGAGATCACCGTGTCGTCAGAGGATGACGTGGAAGTACGGCGTCTGACGATCACCAACCACGGCGCTCAGACGCGCGAAATCGAGGTGACCAGCTACGCCGAGATTGTCCTGGCTCGTCCCGAGGACGATCTCGCTCACCCGGCATTCGGGAAGCTGTTCATCGAGACCGAGTTCGACGTCCAGAGTGCGGGTCTGCTCTTCAGCCGCCGTCCGCGCGCGGCGGATGAATCCCGGATGGTCGGCTTCCACGTGCTGGGCGTAGACGGTCCGCGCCTGGGTGGCGCGGTCGAATGGGAGACGGACCGGGCGCGGTTCATCGGACGCGGACGTTCGACAGCGAATCCGATGGTGTTGGATGGCCGGGCGTTGTCGGGTACAACCGGCGCCGTCCTCGACCCGATCGGCGCCCTCCGCGAGCGGATCCGGCTTGCTCCGGGCGCTGTGATCCGTATCGCCTTTGCCACTGGTGTTGCGCCGGATCGCGCGGCCGCGCTGGCGCTGGCGAGAAAGTATCGTGACGGGAGTGCTGCCGCACGTGCGTTTTCCATGGCGTTCACGCACGTGCACAGCACCCTGCAACATCTCGGGCTCAGTGACGAGCATGCGATGCTCTTCGAGCGTCTCGCGTCACGCGTGTTTGGATCAGATACGTCGTGCATCAGCCGGGGCGATCGCGCCGAGAACATTTTTGGTCAGCAGAACCTGTGGGGCTATGGCATCTCCGGCGATCTGCCGATCGTGCTGCTTCGGCTCGCGGAGGGTGACTCGCTGCCGCTGGCGCGCCAACTGCTCAACGCCCAGGAGTACTGGCGCGTCAAGGGACTTCGCGCGGACGTCGTCATCCTGAACGAGCATCCTGCAGATTACCTGGACGAGATGCAGAACGTTCTGACCAGTCTCGTGCAGCAGCCGCCGTGGGCGGGGTGGCTCGGGAAGCCGGGTGGCGTATTCCTGCTGCGAGCCGACGGGATGCCAGAACCGGATCGCCGGCTGTTGTCTGCGGTGGCCACCGTCGTACTGCTCGGCGACCTCGGCGATCTGGTGTCACAGCTCGAGCGGCGGGCATCATGGCTGTTTGACGGGCACGACGTCGCACGGTCCGCGAATCTCGTCGCGCCTCAGCCTGCCGCCGCCCCCGTCACCGTCCCACCGACTGTCATGGACAACGGGTTCGGCGGTTTCACGCGCGACGGCCGCGAGTACGTTGTCGTGCTGGACGGCGAACGCGAGACGCCGCTGCCATGGTCGAACGTCCTGGCGAACCCTGCATTCGGGACGATCGTGAGCAGTTCTGGTTCGGCTTTTACCTGGGCCGGGAACAGCCGCGAGAACCGGTTGACACCTTTCGCCAACGATCCCCTGAGCGATCCGACGGGGGAAGCCTTCTACCTCAGAGACGATGATTCTGACGCCATCTGGGGCGCGACCCCGGGACCGCTGCCGCGGCGAGCAGATGGCGGCCGGTGGGTCATCCGACACGGTGCCGGCGTCACACGCTATCAGCATGCCGTCGCTGGCATCGAGCAGGAATTGACGGTCTTCGTAACGTGTGAGGACCCGGTAAAGCTGGCGGTGCTGACGCTCAAAAGCACTGCGACCGTCACACGCCACATTAGTGTGTTCGGATACATCGAGTGGAGCCTTGGACCGCCGCGCGCTGGCGACCGCCGCTTCGTCGTCACGGAGATGGACGATGCGACGGGAGTGCTTATGGCGCGTAACGCATACAACGCCGAATTCGGCGACAGCGTCGCGTTCTGGCGAGCGACGACACCCCCACGATCGCACACCGGTGATCGAGCCGAGTTCGTCGGGCGCAACCGCACCTTGGGCGCGCCGGCCGCACTGTTCCGCAATCAGCTGAGGGGACGGACGGGTGCCGGTCTCGACGCGTGCGGCGCGCTGCACATCGTGCTGGACATCGAGCCAGGTGAATCCCGTCGCGTGGCGTTCATCCTCGGACAGGGACGGAATCGTTCACATACCACCGAGCTCGCAGCTCGCTATGCCACCTGCAACCAAGCGGAGACGGCTCTTGCCGAGACCGAGCGATATTGGGACGAGACGCTGAGCGCCGTACAGATCCGCACACCCGACGACTCATTCGATCTCATCGTGAATCGCTGGCTGTTGTACCAGACGTTGGCCTGTCGCGTCTGGGCGCGCAGCGGTCCATACCAGCCAGGAGGCGCGTTTGGTTTTCGAGATCAACTGCAGGACGTCCTGGCACTCATGTACACGCGGCCGGAGCTGTGTCGCACGCATCTTCTGCACGCGGCCTCGCGGCAATTCGTCGAGGGCGACGTGCAACACTGGTGGCACCCGCCGAGCGGACGCGGAACCAGAACGCGGTGCTCCGACGACTTACTGTGGCTGCCATACGTAGCCGCCAGTTACGTGTCGCACACCGGGGATGAGTCGGTGCTGGAGGAAGAGGTCGCATTCCTCGAGGCACAGCCCCTACCGCCTGAGGAGTCCGAGGCCTACATCATGCCGCGTGCGTCGTCGGAACGGGCGTCGTTGTTCGAGCACGCTCTACGCGCCATACGACACGCGATGAAATATGGCTCGCACGGTCTGCCGCTCATCGGTTCAGGAGACTGGAACGATGGAATGAATCGCGTTGGCCACGCCGGCCGCGGTGAAAGCGTGTGGCTCGGCTGGTTTCTCGTGACCGTCCTCACCGATTTCGCCCCGATCTGCGAACGTCGTGGACGAAACGATCTTGCTCAGCGCTTTCGGGATGAGGCGCGATGGCTGACCGGCATGCTGGAACTGGCGTGGGACGGCAGTTGGTATCGCCGCGCGTACTTCGACGACGGAACGCCGCTGGGGTCGGTGCAGAACGAGGAATGCAAGCTCGATTCGCTCACGCAGTCATGGGCCGTCCTCTCTGGGGCGGCGCAGCCCCGCCGTTCCGAGCGCGCCATGAACGCCGTCCGCGCCAATCTGGTCCGGCGCGACGCACAGATCGTCCTCCTGCTGACGCCACCTTTCGATCGTATGGCGCATGATCCCGGCTACATCAAAGGATATCTGCCTGGCGTTCGGGAAAATGGCGGCCAGTATACGCACGCCGCGCTCTGGACCGTGATTGCACTGGCGCGCCTTGGGATGGGCGACGAGGCGATGGAACTCTTCCACATGATCAACCCGATCAATCACATGCGAACGCCCGAAGACGCGGAGCGATACCGCGGGGAACCGTACGCAGTCGCAGCTGACGTCTATGCGCACCCGATGCATATCGGCCGGAGCGGCTGGACGTGGTACACCGGTTCTGCCGGATGGATGTACCAAGCCGCCGTTCGGTCGTTGCTCGGACTCCAGAGGCACGGTGCCGTCATCAGTCTGAACCCATGCATCCCAGCGGTATGGCCCGGTTACACCTTGGAGTGGCGAATCGGTCGCACGCGTTATCGGTTCACCGTCGTGAATCCCGATCACCGATCTCAAGGTATCGCGTCGGCCGAGCTCGATGGCATCCCTGTTGATGCACGTGTGATCCCGCTGCAGGAAGATGGCGGGGAACATGCGGTCAGGATCGTGCTCGGTTCTGTCGCACGGGGAGCGTGGGTGGCACTCCCCGAGTCGCGGCCGCCCGTCGTTCCCATGCCCGCTTCAAAGGGTCCGGACAAACCGCAAAGTCGCTGAAGTCCCGTGGATGATTGAGACCGATTGCGATGGACCACTCTGATCGATCGCCTGGACGCCACGAAGGGCGGAGGCTATCTGTCCGCGAAGGGTGGTGTCCCTCCCAGACGTGCGGCCAGCCGCCACCAGCCACGGCGTCTGGGTAGGCTTGGAGCCGGCGCCGGCGGTTCGATGCCTTCAGTGCGAGTCCGTTCGTCGGACCGAGTCGGTGGTGATGCCCTCAGCCGCTGCTCGAGTTCCATGACGCGCTCTGCCAGTTTATGGTGCCGCCGTGCAAGATCTTGAACCATTGCCACACCGAACTCCGGGTATTCGAGCAACGCGTCGAAGACATCGTTGCGTCCGAGGTTGAGCACTCGCGCGTCCTCGCGGGCGATCGCCGTATATTGGTGCGCCCCACTCTGCTGGAGAAACAGTTCACCGTGGACTGTTCCACTTCGCAGAACGCGCACGACGGCGTTGCCCTTGCGCAACTCGATCGTCCCCTCGATGACAATGAAGACACCCTGATCATCATCACCTTCGCGGAATACGGTCTGACCGCGATCGAGCTGCAGCTCGGTCGCGCGGGCGGCCAGTTGCGCCAGCGGCTCGGTCGGAATGGCGTGGAAGGCCTCGGATGACTTCAGGTGCACGGTCTTCTCGATGAGGGTCAGAATCTCAGCCACAGCTTCACTTCGCAGCCAGGGCGAGCATAGCCCGGGCTGCCGTTTCACTGACGCGCGTATCAGCGGACTCGAGATTCGCTTGCACCCGTGTCAATAGAGACGCCTCGCGACGACTGCCGACTACATACAGCGCGCAGCTCCGCAGCCAGAGGTCGTCGCTCTCGACCAGGGCCGCGAGTGACTCTTGCGACGTCATGTGCTGCAGCCCGTAATGGTTAGTGGCCAACTCGAACTGCGCTTCAGCGCTCGCTCCCGGCAGTAGCGGCATCACGAGCTCACGCAGGTCCGGCGATAGAGCCCGCTCGATGTATTCGACGGCATTGCCACGGACGCGAACATCGTCTGACAGCGTTGCGAGATATGCCGAAAACATGGGGCGCGGATCATAGAGCAGCCCGAGGCGCCGGAACACTCGATTGAACGCCTGAGCGGTCCGTTCACGCAGGACCAGCGCAAGAAACTGCTCCGCCCGATCGCCGTCGTCACTCCGTCGCTCCGAGTCGGCCTGCGGCGCCTGACTGTCGGCATGGAGCGCAGCCTGAAGGAACTCACCAACGTCATGGCGCAGATCCTCTTCTATCGGGTCTGCCGGAAAGACGAGGTGCTGGTTTGCCAATCGGATACGGTTCGCCGCCTTGAGAATGCGGTATGAGATCCTGACGTCATCGCGCTCGCGCACGCGGAAGAGCGCAGCAACGACCTGCTGCGTGGGGAGATCGCCTAACACCCGAGGAATGGCGCGTCGCGCCTCGATCGGAACCTGTTCATCACTCAGCGCGTCGCTCAGTCTTGCGACCACGCGATCGCCGAGGGCGATGAGTCCAGCCCGCGCAGCCGCCTCAGTCCCGGACGCGCCGAGCCCTCGAATGAGCGCGGGCACATGCTCGACAAGACCCGCGAAGCCCACGCTGCGGAGGGCGGCGCAACGTACACTGACCTCGTCGTCCTCGAGGAGAGGCGCCAGCAGTTGATCGAGATTCGTAGCCTCCGGCCGCGCCCCAAGAATCTCGGCGATGACCGCACGATCAGTCGCTGTGCCCTCTGACAGCATTCGCTGAATCAGCGCCCGAGCCTGCGGCACCTCGTCTTCGCGCACGTGCTCGACCAGGCAGGCGAGTGCCGCGCTACGCATTTCGTGACTCTCACTGTCAAGATACTCCTCCATCGCCGCCAACGGGAGGGTGTCTCCAAGCGCACAGCGGACTCTCAGGGCGGTCACCCGCACCATCGAATCCGGGTCGTTCACCAACTCAGTGATGTGGTGGTGTTGAGCAAGTGAGGGATTCGAGGCCGCGTATGTGAGCGCCCGTGCGCGGACTCGAGGCGAGGGGTGTGACAGCAGTCTCGACAGGCGGGGGTCGAGCAGCCGCGCGGCGTTTTCTTCCAGAAGGTCGATTGCCTGGAGCACCACTCGCTCGTACGGGCTGTCAAGCATCCGCACCGTCTCTTTGAGGATGCCGAGTTCGCGCAGGGACACCGGTTCCCGCTCCGGCTGAAGGGTCAGCCGGCCCAGGTTGCGGCCGAGTTCGTGCAAGTAGCCACTGCGCACACGAAAACAAGCAATCAGCCACACGCCGACCAGGGTCAGTATCAAGGCCGATAGGACGAAAGACGTATGACCGAGGGTCAGCCCGGCGCCGAGAAGAAGGATGCCGGCAAACGCATCGCCCACGCGCTCGATACCTGCGTCGATGACCGCCTTGGCTCGACGCTTGATGCCCGGCGGGAGCGGAAAGAACAACAGCTCGACCGCCGATTTGTTCAGAGAGAATCTGAACGCCTGATCCCACGCTCTCGCAACCAGCACCATGGCGAAACCAGGTACAGCGAGCGTGGCGCCGGCAGCCGCGGCGAGACCGATCGGGAGAACGGCAGCCGCCGAACCGGCGCCGAGCCGCTGCAGCAGCCACCGAGTGCCAAGCAGTTGCAGCAGGAGAGCGAAGACGTTGATCGCGATATAGAAGCGGCCGAAGAACGACGTCAGTTGAGCCGCATCCGGGTAGACCTGCTGAACCACGACCTTCAACTGGTAATCGAGAAGGCCCGTGACGATTACGGAGCATAGCGTTGCGAGGGCGAGCCACCGCACGTACGGCAGGCGTACGAGTGGCACCGACATTTCCGCAGTCGCTGTCACCTGATCGTCGGTTCGCTGCACATCCCCTTCGCGCTCGGCAAGGGAGAGCATTGGCAGACTGAGCGCCAGCAGCCCCGCACCTACGGCGATCAACCATCGCAAAGGAACCCATCCGCCGAGCGCCGACGCGAGTACTCCGCCGACCATGCCACCGAGGATGGCACCGGCACCAACAACACCGCCCATTCTCTTCATCGCGCGCGGGTCGGACCTGCGGTTGGCGTACAGCCAGAACTGCGAGACGACGATCAGGCCGTAGGCATTGACGTAGAGATAGAAAATCGCCGGGACCCACGTGTAGGAATCCCGGACCATGAAGGTGCAGAACACCAAGCCGGCCGACGCCGCCAGAACAGAGCCGACGAGAGATTGTCGAGGCGAGAGCGACTGCGTCAGGCGACCGAAGAGCAGCGAGACCGCTAGCGTCACGACGCCGACCAGGATGTAGACCCACGGCAGCCACGCCGCAGGCAGCATCGAGAGAAAAAGCGAATCGCGAACAGTCTTGACCAGCGTGTAGGAACCGGTGACGGTCATCAGTGCTGCACCGAGCCACAGCGCCCTGTGAAGCTCGCGACCTTCCAGTGCCATTCGTCGTGACAGTGCTACCAGCATGACAACGCAGGATGCCTTGGGTCAGGGTAGAAAGCGTCGAGACATTCCTTGCATTAACCGCGCCGCTTCGATCGGAGAATCCTGCCGCGATGATTCGTGCAGAGCTGGTTTGAAGTCCAGGTTGATCTCGTCCGCGTGTGCAATCGGGGACAGTGGACCCAGCGGTGTTCTGCGACGCTGAGTGATGGTTGACTCAAGATCCTCTGTGGCCGATCGGCTGGCAACTCTGGCCGGGCAGATCGTGATCGATCCTCCCGGCGTTCGCTTTCAGGCGACGCGAGATCACGGGAACATCCGACGCTGGGCGGCGGTGCATCGGGCCGAACCGGCGACCGGGGAAGCGACGGCTTCCGGACCGGCCACTATCGCGGTCAATGACGGCGCGGCGGGTATCCGGTTCAACTTCCCAGGAGTCGCCCGTTTCCGACCAATAGGCTGGGAGGAATGGCTGGCGCACTTCGATCAGCATCAGCTGGTGTTCGTCTACGAAGAGCAAGATCGCGATCAGATCGCGCGTCGGGCCCACGAGTTGTTTGACGCCCGTGGCAGGCAGGACGGCGGTGACCGCGAAGACTGGTTGCAAGCCGAACGGGAATTGCGGCGCGAACGGGGCGGCGGCTCGCCGTCCGTTCGCTACCACATCGTCTCGCCCGGAGCCTGACCGTAGCGCACGCCCGCCACTGTCCTTCAACCACTGGAAGCCATGTCGTCAATCGCGTACGGCCTGCGTGCCGTCGCTGAGCTCGGCCAGCAGATCGCCAAGCGCAGCGTCATCGACGGGCTTCACTACATGGGCGTCGAAGCCAGCTTCCCCGGATCGGCGGCGGTCTTCGTCCTGGCCCCATCCGGTCAAGGCTATCAACAACGGGCGGCGCCGTTGTCCTTGCCGCTCACGAATTCGACGCGCGGCCTCGTACCCATTGAGGATCGGCAAACCGATATCGAGCAGGATGACGTCGGGATCAAGCCGGGCCGCCATTTCAACGGCTGCCAGGCCGTCGTGCGCCGTAAACGTCTCGTGCCCGGCGAGCTGGAGCAAGGTGGCGACCATGTCGGCCGAATCGTGATTGTCATCGACGATCAAGATCCGCTGAGGACTTGTCGGAACGGACCGGGTCGGCGCGGGCCTGGCTGAAGAGGTGTCAGTTGCCGCTGCCAGCGGCAGTCGCACGACGAACTCGCTTCCCTGACCGACACCGGCACTGTGCACTTCAACGGTGCCGCCGTGTAGTTCGGTCAGTGTCTTGACGAGCGTCAAGCCGATGCCGAGACCGGTCAACGAACGCTCGAGCGACATATCCAGCTGCGTGAACATTTCGAAGATGTGATCGACTTGATCGGCGGCGATACCGATGCCCGTATCGCGAATGCGGATGACGATGTGTGGAGCGAGTGCGCCCTCGGCGCGATCTGTGACGGATTCCTCCTCACGCTCGACCGTGAGCCAGACGTGACCGCCACGCTCCGTGAACTTGCAGGCATTGTTCAAGAGATTGCCGATGATCTGCCCCAGTCTGGTCGGATCCGCATCCAAGTACACGGGCGCGCTTGGCAGCGTAACGGTCAATTCCTGCCCGCGGCGATCGGAAATCGGACGAGCGGCGTCCACGGCATGGTAGACGACCGAGGACAGCTCGACCCGCTCTCTGCGAAGGTCGATGTTGCCCCGACTGACGCGACCTGCGTCGAGCAGGTCATCGACCAGCCTGACCATTTGGCTCACCTGCCGCTGGAGAACATCCAACGCCTGGTCGATACGATCGCTCCGGTCGCGGCTGGTCGCGGGTTCGTGTGAACGCCGCTGACCGCTCAGCAGATCAGACTCTTCGAGCCCTTTGGATCGACGCAGGATTTCGATCGATGCAAGGATGGGCGCGAGCGGATTCCTCAGCTCGTGAGCGAGCATGGCCAAGAACTCGTTCTTGCGTCGGTCGGCGTCGCGCAGGGTCGCTTCGACCGCCTTGCGCTCGGTGATGTTGCGCGCGATCTTCGATGCGCCGACAACCATGCCCGAACGGTCTTTGATGGGGGACACGCTCACAGACACGTCGACCGGTGTGCCGTCTTTGCGGCGGCGGACCGTATCGAAGTGTTCAACGGCTTCTCCTCGACGAATCCGTTCGAGGATGTCGCGTTCCTCGTCGAGTCGGTCATGTGGAATCAGAAGGGTGATCGGCTGACCGACCGCTTCCTGGGCGCCGTAGCCGAACAGTCGTTCCGCACCCCTGTTCCAGCTGGTAATGACGCCAGTGAGATCTTTGCTGATGATGGCGTCATCCGACGAGGCGACAATCGCCGCCAGTCTGGCTTGCGCTTCCTCGGCCCGCTTGCGCGCGGTGATGTCTTCGATGGCGACGACGATGCGGCCCTGGCTCCCGGCCGCGCTGTACATGCGTCTGGCGTTGAGCAGCATGCTGCGGTGACCGAGGCGTTCGAAATCCCTTTCGACGATGTAGTCGTCGACGGTATGGCTGTGAGGAAGGATCTCTTCGAGCAACGCGCGAAGTTCGGGAAGGTCGAATTGATGATTGCCCAGGTCGTAGACGAACCTGCCGATGGTCTCGGACGGAGTGGTCCCGAACATGCGGTAGAACGCCCCGTTGACGCTCTCGACGCGCAGGTTGGGATCGAGCACGAGGAGCGGTTCGCGCATGGTCGCGATGATGTTTTCCGAATACTCGTGTGCAGAAGCGATGGCGAGCTCGCTGCGCTTCAGGTCGTTGATGTCGACGAGCACCAACACCGCGCCGTCCACCCTGTTGTCAGGCGTCAGGTACGGCCGCACCCGTAGAGAAAACCAACGGCCGTCTTTGTCCTCGACTTCACGCTCACTTGCACGAACGCTGTCGATGACTGCGGTAATAAACGACTCGAGATCGGATATGCCGAGGTTATGACGAACGTGACCGAAGGGTCGGCCCACGTCGGAGCCCATCAGGTTGAGCTGTTTTTCCGCGGGGACACTGAAGCGGCGGATCGTCAGGTCGCGACCGAGCAACACGATCGCCTGCTGCGCCGAAGTCTGGATGTTGACGAGGTCGCTGTGGAGACGGTTCAGCTCGGCATGCCGGTTGGCCATCTCCTCATTGACAGTTGTGAGCTCCTCGTTCGCAGACTCGAGTTCCTCCTTGGATGTTTCCAGTTCCTCGTTGATGCTCTGCAATTCCTCGTTGGCCGACTGGACTTCCTCATTGGAGGCCTGGAGGTCATCGCTTGCCGCCTCGTGCTGTTCCTGAAGGGATTGGGCGTAGTCGCGCAACTCCGCGAGCTCGGCTTCGAGCTGAGCATGCCGGCGCGACACTGCGGCGCGAGATGCACGATCCACGTGAGCGGCTGGCGTGGGGACGGTACGACGCTTGCCTCGCGACGTTGCGGCCGTCGCACGGTTGGCGTCTGCATCCTCGAACACCACAAGAAAGCAACGTTCCCGCAGGTTCTTGAGCGGGATGACCTCTATGGTGACGTCTCGTGCTCTGCCGTTCTCTTCGATTCGCACGTGCTCCTTCCGCGCCGTCGCGTTCTCCTTCTTTGCCTTATTGATGGCGCTGCGCAAGGGCATCATCAATCCCCTCCTCGCCATCTTCAGCAGGTCGAAGCTCGCTTTCCCAGTGGGTGGTTCGAGATAGGCGGCGGTCGGACCGCGAAACTGCAGAATCTGCAGGTCGGCGTTGATGAGCACGGCTGGCGGCGCGAACTGATTGACCGACACCCGGTCGGCCTCGCGCTGGGCACTGAGTTCCCCACGGACGCCTTTGCCGGCGCCTTCTTCGTCCTGCTGCCGATGCGCCACACGAACCTGTCGGGAGACGCCGGGTGACTCGTCACGGTCTCTCCTGGTCGGGAGGTGGAACGCCGGAGTCGCTGCCGCCTTCTTCGTGTAGATCTTGTGCTTCTTGTCCAACGGCTCGAAGAGTTCGGTGAAACCGCCGATCGACTCGGAGGCACCGAGATACAAGTAGCCCCCCGGCTTCAGGGCGTAGTGGAAGACAGGGAACACCTTCTTCTGAAGCCCCGGTTCGAAGTAGATCAGCAAGTTGCGACAACTGATGATGTCCAGACGGGAGAAGGGCGGATCGCTCGCGACGTTCTGGCGCGCAAAGACAATCATCTCCCGCAGGGCTTTGTTGACTCGATACCCACCTTCCTCTTCGACGAAGAACCGTCGCAGCCGCTCCGGCGAGAGATCCTGTGCGATGTTCTTCGCATAGAGACCGTGGCGGGCCTTGTCCAACAGCGCGTCGTTGAGATCCGTGGCGAACACCTGCAGCTTGCGCATCCGAGGCGCCTTGTCCCCAGCCTCGACGAACGACATGGCGATGGAATAGGCCTCCTGACCGGTGGAACAACCGAGGGTCCAGACGCGAATCGGGTCGTCTCCGCGCGGTTGGAGTAGCCCTGGCCAGACCTTCCGTCGGAGCACATCGAACGCCTCCGGATTTCGGAAGAAACTCGTCACGCTGATCAGCACATCGGAGTACAGCGCCGTGAGCTCCTTGTCGTTGGCTTGAAGGAATTGCGCGTAGCGTTCCAATGTCTCGTGCTTGGTCAGCACCATGCGACGGACAATCCGTCTTTGGATCGTGGTGGACTTGTACAGCGAGAAGTCGACCGACGAATGGCGGTGCAGAAGAAGCAGAATCTTCTTGAACCCTTCCTCGGTCCTGGAGCCAATCGCCTGTCGGGCTCCGCCATCAGCCTCATCGCGCGCTGTCCGCGCGCCGGTAGCCGGCGTGCGGCCGCCAGACGGCAACGGGGTCTCATCGTCCTCATGCGCCGTGGCGGACGCGCGATCGCCCTCCGCCTGTGTCGATGAGCCAGACGACGCGCCGATGACAGCTGGGTGCTTCGCTATACGTGCGAGTTCGGTCGCGATGTCCGCAGGCGACAGGACGAAGTCCACGGAGCCTGCGGCCACCGCACTGCGCGGCATCGAGTCGTAGCGCGCGGAGTTGTCCTGCGCGAAGGTGATGCCACCCTCAGCCTTGATGGCCTCCAGGCCCACCGTGCCGTCGGTGGCGGTGCCGGAGAGAATCACCCCAATGGCACAGTCGCGCTGATCGTTCGCCAGCGCCTCGAAAAAGAAATCGATCGACCGATGCGGTGTGCGCGTCGTGGGGCGGGGACCGAGTTTCAGCACGCCCTTGGCGATGCTGAGGTTGGTGTTGGGTGGAATCACGTACACGTGATTCGGCTCGACGCGCAGATTGTTGGTTACCTCGTGGACCGGGAGCGACGTCGCGCGGCCGAGCAGTTGCGTGAGCGCGCTATCGTGCGCCGGATCGAGGTGCTGTACGAGAACGAAACCCATGCCGGTGTCGAGCGGCAGGTGCTTGAGCACTGCCGAAAATGCCTCGAGCCCGCCGGCGGACGCACCGATACCCACGATCGGAAACGACCCGTCTGCGCGTGGTCCCTCGCGAGGGTCCGTATCGTTGTGCGTCGTCACCGGGCGTGCCGTGCGCCGACCGGCGCGGGTTTCTTCATGAGAGTTCTGAGCTCGGATCTGAATGTCGCCCTTGCCGATCCAGAGACGCCGTCAACCGGACGATGAGTATAGACGCGGGCGCCCACAGCGACCAACGGTGCCACGCACGCGCAGCCTGTGAATCAGAGAACTCATGGCTGAGCGGGTTGCGGCGGAGCCGGCGAGCATTCCAAGCGGCAAGCCATATCGGCCCGGGTCGCTCGCTGCGCGCCCAAACCACCGAACCTATGGGATCAAGATGCTGACTCTTCGGCGCATGGCAGCAGTGACGCCCGTGGCAGGCGGGACGGCGGTGATCGCGGAGACTGATTGCAAGCCGAACAGGAATTGCGGTGCGAACGGGGCGGCGGCTCGTCCTACCGCGCCGGCGTTTCTTCCGTTCTTCGAGTCAGGTGCGTCTGCCAAAGATGCCGGCAGCCTGGACAAAAACAGCTCTGTGTTGCACTCATCTCGTACGCGACGAGTGCAGTTGGCGAGCCGCACCGCGGACACGTGATGTATATCCGAGGCGGCAACTGGGAGAACCACGGCATCGAATGGACCTCAAGCAAACTCTGCGTGGACATCAGCGCCGCGTAACCAGAGTTGTCGTTTTTCCCCGATCTCTCAAGCCCAATCGTTCACTGACCCTATCGTTGCTCCTCGGGACTGCCGCGACCCCTGCGTTCGAGTCCTCGATAGATTCCAGCATGGCCATTGCGCCGGTCCGGCTTGATGCGAAGGCTGTACTCTCGGTCCGGCGTGTTGGTCGCGCAGACCGCCTGAGGGGTCTCGTTGGTGATCGTGCTCGACGCTTCCTGATAAGGTGCCCGATCTACTTCTTCATCCACGTGTGCGTGCTCCAGCCGATCAGGTCGCCGTTCTCTCGCCGAGGGTCACCTCGACCGCGCTCGATGAGCAAGGTACGGGAATTGTTGGGCGCAGGCTGTTCAGAAGTGCACATCTACATCGTTCTCCCAAGCTCTGGCGTCGGCCCGGCAGCCTCCACCGGAGGCTTGCCGATATGTCCAATTTTGCATATCGCGCCTTGCCGCAGCGCGGTAGATTCGCCCGATGCACACTTCACCTGACGGGAGCGGCCGCGCACTCATAACAGAGCACCTTGCGGAGGCACCAGATACTCACCTCCAATGGCGCGCCTCCCTCCGTTCAGATGACGCTTCGACCCGAGTGCGGCCCTCACCACTGGTAGTTGCAGGCGACGCGACAGTTCATCTGGTGAATCCAAGTCACCTCTCATTCGGCGTCGGGGTAATCACACCGCGGTGGCTGTTCGTCCTTGCGTCGGCGACTCCGGCGTCGTATGGGCGGCCGCAGATCACCGACGAAACCCTCGAGCCCTTCGACGTCGAAGCTGTTCGACCCGGCGATGTCGTGGGAGTTGGAATTCACACTGGCAACGCCCTTCGCGGATACGAAGTCGGGTCCCTCGCGAGAGCCCGAGGGGCAGTCGTGATCTTCGGCGGCATCCACGCCACGCTGTACCCAGACGAGGCGCTCGATCTGGGCGGCGCACACACCGTCGTCAGAGGTGACGGCGACGTCGCGTGGCCGCTCGTGCTCGCGGATGCGTCGCGCGGCGCGCTGCAGCGGGTCTACGAGGCCGGCCGGGTCGATGCCGACCGCTTCGTCCCTGCGCGTTGGGAGCTGCTGCCGACCGGCCGTTACATGTGGGGCTCGGTCCAGACCGTTCGCGGCTGTCCCAAGCATTGTTCGTTCTGCTCAGTCTGGCGAACCGATGGCCAGACGCCGCGGCAGCGCAATGTGGATGTCGTCGTCGAGGAGATTCTGGAGCTTCGACGGCGCGGCTTCCGTTTCGTGGCCCTTGCCGACGACAACTTCTACCCGGTCACCCTGGCCGACATTGCGATGGCGGAGCGCCAGCGCAATGTGGCGAGGGTGGAGCAGCTCCGTGCGCTGCGCGCGGAGCGATTCGAGCTGATGGCGCGGCTGGCGCAACTGCCGTCGGACATGGTGTTCTTCACGCAGATCACCATGGAAGCCGCGGAAGACGTGGCGTTCCTGGAGGCGATGCGGCGGGCCAACATCAAGGGGGCACTCGTCGGCGTGGAAGCCGTCACGCCGGAAGGGCTCAAAGACGTCTACAAGGGCTTTAACGATGTGGGGGAGGCGCTGGTCGCGCGGCTCCGCACCTTCCGCGATCACGGCGTGGGTGTGCTCGGGTCATTCATCTTCGGGCTGCCGAGCGATCGCCCGTCCACGTTTTCGGCAACGGCCGACATCGCCGATCGCGCGGGGGTGGCATTCGCGCAGTTCGTGATGCTCACACCCTATCCCGGCACCGTCGACTTCGCCGCGTGGGAAAAGGGCCTCGGTGCCAACGCGACCCGCATCGGAGAGATCCCGGTGACACGCCACTGGTTGATCCCGCAGGCACAACGTCCCAAGGTGTACATGCCTCATCCCGTGATGTCCCCCGACGAGATTCGTGCGAGGACGCAGGCGGTCTGGGACCACTTCTACACTCTGAGGCGTATCTGGGCGCGATCACAGGTGACACCGACCCTTCGGGCTCGAATCGCTTTCGTCCTGCTCTCGAAGTTGTACCGGCAGATGTACGCCAACACCGGGATCGCCACGGACAGTGCTCGAGTGAATCGTGCGAATCGGTGGGCCCGGTGGATCGCTCGGCCCTGTCGGTACCTGTTTACATCGCGTCCGTTGCCAGACCTTCAACTCCCGGCAGCCGCCGGCGGTGCCGGCGTCAGGGTCGTGGCGCGGGTATAATCAACCCGCGCACTGCCCGCCAGCCACCTCCAGCCTGTGGCTGCAGCCGCACGACGACGATGACTCGGAGCTCCGCCTCCTTCTCGTCGACGATCGGCAATCGTGGCAGCAGACATCGGCCAGTCGGAAAGAATTGGGATGCTGGTGGAGGGCCCTTCCAACCGTACTTGCGGGCCGGGCTCGCGCTCGCCGGGAATCGTTCCCGTATGCTCCAGTTTGCTCCTGGCCAGAGCGTCACCCGCCCGGGCAGGCCCGGCCCCAGCGGCTATCGTGAATGGACCGGCTGGGCCACTAGACATCCATTCATGCTCACAGACATCACGCTCCTGCTGATCCTCATCCTGCTCAACGGCGTCTTCGCGATGTCCGAGATCGCCATCGTCGGGTCCAAGCGCGCACGCCTGCTGCAGATGGCCGAGGCGGGGAGCGCGGGCGCCCGGCATGCGCTGACGCTCTCGTCGGAGCCGACGCGCTTCCTCTCCAGTGTGCAGGTGGGGATCACCAGCATCGGTATTCTCAACGGGGCGATCGGCGAGGCGTCAATCGCGAGCCGCCTTCGCATGTCGTTTGAACACGTACCTATGCTGGCGCCTTACGCAGAGCCCCTCGCGCTGGGAGTGATGGTCGTTCTGTTGACTTATGCCTCTCTCATCCTTGGCGAACTGGTGCCGAAGCGGTTGGCCCTGACACACCCAGAGGCGATTGCTAGCATCATTGCGCGTCCGATCAACGTGCTCGCGTCCATTGGGCGCCCCATCGTGACCTTGCTGAGCGTCTCGACCGATACCATTCTTCGTTTGTTTGCTGTACGCCAAGTGAAGCAACCTGCCGTGACCTTGGAGGAGATCCGCGTGCTCTTGGAGGAGGGCGCCGACGAAGGCGCGTTCGAGGGCGCCGAGCACGAGATGGTGACGAACGTGCTGAATCTGGACGAACGCCACGCGGCTGCGGTATTGACGCCGCGTTCGGACGTGGTCTTCCTGGACGTTCGTGATCAGATAGACACCCATCGCGAGACCCTTCGGCAGCATCCGCATTCAGTCGTGCCGCTGTGCGACGGAGGGCTGGATCACGTGTTGGGTTTTGTGCGCTCGACAAGACTTCTGGATCAAGTCATGGACGGACGCGCGCTGGATCTCCGCGCCCTTGCCGAGCCCGCCTTGTTCGTGCCGGAAACCATGACGTTGATGAAGCTCCTCGAGCAGTTCAAGCGGACGCATCTACCAGTCGCGCTGGTCATTGACGAGTTTGGCGACACGCAGGGTTTGGTCAGCCTGGCCGATGTGACGTCCTCGATTGTCGGGGACGGGCCCACCGAACCGGGCGAGGAACCCCTGATCGTCCGTCGCGACGATGGCAGTTGGCTCATGGACGGCGGGCTGGACCTCCACACCGTGCTGCGCACGATCGACACGGGGTCGCTGCTCAGTGACGAAGAGGCCCAGCACTACCACACGCTCGGCGGTCTCGCGATGGCGGCTCTGGGCCGTGTGCCATGGACCGGCGATGTCTTCGAACGACGCGGCCACCGATTCGAGGTGGTCGATATGGACGGGAATCGCGTCGACCGCGTCTTGGTGAGCCGCGCTTCCACCGCATCCGGATCAGGACCGGCCGGCGACCGACCGCGTCACCAGGACTAAGCGTTCGGACGGTTCGTGATAAACGACGTCAGGCACGCTGGCGTACGCCGGCGACCAGCAGCGCCACGCCGCCAGCCACGGCCAGAATCCCCAGCAGCGGCGGAATGGGCAGCATCGTCTGGCGATCGGCTGTCGCGTGCACCGGGCCGATGTCGATGACCGACTCGCGGCTCGTGTAGGTGACGCCCTGATAGACGAGGGCTGCCAGGCCGAGGACGATCAGGAGCAGGCCAGCGATCGCGATGGGCTTCATGGCGCCTCAGTCGTGCAGGACGACGCTCAACAGCGAGTTGTTGATTTTGATGGGGAGCGCACCGCTGTACTCGATGAAGCCCAGCTTCTTGAACTTGTTCAGGAAGAAGTTCACGCGCGAACGCGTGGTGCCGACCATCTCGGCGAGCGTATCTTGTGAGATCTTCGGCACCATGCGGACCGGTACAGCCTGCTTCCCATAGCGCGCCAGCAGGAGCAATGTGCGCGCCAGCCGTTTTTCGCTGGAGTTGAAGAGCTGATCGATCAGGTCCTCCTCGATTCGGATGTTGCGCGTCAGCATGTGTGAGATGAATCGATCAGACATGGTGCTCTGGTTGTGCAGCAGATCCGCCATCTGTCGCTTGCGGACGCGCAGGATCGCGCTCGGCGTGATCGCCGTGGCGCTTCCCATCCGAAGCGGCTGACCCGCCAGGCACCCCTCGCCGAAGAAGTCGCCTGGGCCCAGCATCGCCACCACCGCTTCTCTGCCGGTCTTCGACAGCACCGACAGTTTCACGCCGCCGGATTGGATGTACAGGACATAGTCGCAGGTCTCGCCCTGCGTGAAGATGGCCTCGCCCCGCCCATATTTCACAACCGTCTTGGCGATTCCGACCGAATCGAGAAATGCCTGTGCGTTGAACTCGGGGAACGTCGCGGCCGCTTTCACGGCCTTTGGCTTCGCCCGTTTCACGTCGACCCCGTTACGACGTTGTGTCTCCATGCATTCGATCTTGCCATGCGGCCCGGGATAAGACTGTCCACAACAGCACAGCCCCGGCCCGTGCCATGGCGGTTCTCGTTGTACTCCTTCCAGTGCAGGGCTAGCCGGCCGTCGCACACAGACTGTGCCGCGACCGTTCAGTGCTGCGACGGGCGAGAGGCCGGATCCGCAGGTGCCCGTGTTTGGCGAGGCGGTCGGCGAGTTCATCCGCACGCGCCTCATCCCGTGATGTCCCCCGACGAGAATTCGTGCGAGGACGCAGGCCGTCTGATCGCGCGGCCCTGTCGGCATCTGTTTAAGGCGCGTCCACTACCTGACCTTCAGTCACCGCGCCCTGCCTGAGCGGCGTCAGGACCAGGATGCGGCATGAGCGACTGTCGAACAGCCAGCAATCAAATCTCCGCCTCCAGCCCAATCCTGCACTCGCACGCCGTCGCTAAGTCGGATGTCCGCCTCCTTCCCGCTGATGATCGCCAATCGTCGTGACACGTTGCGCGATTGAGGTTGGGGCCGCGGCGTCTTTCCCTGTTCCAAACAGCACACTGCCGCCGACGGCACCCACGATAACCTCACGTACAGGAGGTCACCATGACGTGGAGCCGCGAGCGCGAGATTGGATTAAAGAAGGACGCGCCGTACCGCAAGGACAACTTGCCGGAAAGTCAGATTCGCGGTCCAAAGATCCCGACAGGTCCTGGTCGATCTCCTGAGATCCCGATGGCACACGGGGACGAGAACTATGTGCAGCTCACTATCCCCTTCGACAATGAGCAAGAACCGCACGACGACTAAAGCCCAGAGGTTTGCGGCGATGCTGGCTAACTCTTCAGTGAGTAACGCCCATCACCCAGCACACAGAGCGCCTTGGCGTCGAATCGGTCGGCCCGGTTGATCGCTCGGCCCTGTCGGTATCTGTTTACGGCGCGTCCGTTGCCAGACCTTCAACTCCCGGCAGCCGACGGCGGAGCGGGCGTCAGGGTGGGGGCGCGGGGATGATCAACCCGCGCATCGCCCGCCATAGCCGCCTCCAGCGTGATTCTGCACTGGAACGATGACTCGAAGTCCTGCCTCCTTCGCGCCGACGATCGGCAATCGTCGCAGCAGACATCGGCCAGTCGGAGAGAATCGGGATGCTGGTGGAGGGCCCTCCCAACCGTATTTGCGGGCCAGGCTCGCGCTCGCCGGGAATCGTTCCCAGCGGTATGCCCCAGCCGGCTCCTCCAACGTGACCGGCTGGTGCAGCGGGCTGCCGGCCTCCAGTCGCGGAGCCCATCCCGCCGTCATCATCCATTCGGCGGAGATCCGCGGCGTCGGTGTTGTGCGTGCGGTCGGCGGTCGCGCGTTCAAGCAGCATCTCATGCACCCTTCCAGTAAGTTGGCGACCTGGCTGGCGTTCGTCTACATGCCACCCATGTTTACTCCAGGATTGCCCTGCGCCAGGCGCCCATTCGGCTTGCCCTCCGGGATCTCCGAGATGAGCGCTTCCGTCGTGAGCAGCAGCGAGGCGATCGACGAGGCGTTCTGCAGCGCGCTTCGGACCACCTTGGCCGGATCGATGACGCCGGCCTTCACCAGATCCTCGTAGACCTCCGTCGCCGCATTGAAGCCCTCGTCCTGTTTCAGGTCCTTGACCTTCGACACGACGATCGATCCCTCGGCGCCCGCGTTGGTCGCAATGTGTCGCATCGGTTCCTCGATCGCCCGACGGACGATGCGAAGGCCGACCAGTTCGTCGCCGGTGAGCGTGAGACCGTCGAGCGCGGTGGCCGCGCGCAGGAGTGCGACGCCGCCGCCCGCGACGATTCCCTCCTCCACGGCGGCCTTCGTCGCGTGCATCGCATCTTCGACGCGCGCCTTCTTCTCTTTCATCTCGGTTTCAGTGGCTGCACCGACTTTGATGATCGCGACGCCGCCCACGAGTTTCGCCAGCCGTTCTTGCAGCTTCTCCCGGTCATAGTCAGAGGTTGTGTCCTCGACCTGCGTGCGAATCTGCTTCACGCGCCCCTCAATCGCCGCCGACGTGCCGGCGCCCTCGATGATCGTCGTGGTGTCCTTGTCGATCGTGACCTTCTTGGCGTGGCCCAGATCCTCGAGCTTGATGTTCTCGAGCTTGATGCCGAGGTCCTCGGTGATGGCGCGACCGCCGGTGAGGATGGCGATGTCATCCAGCGTCGCCTTTCGGCGGTCGCCGAAGCCGGGTGCCTTCACCGCGGCTGCCTGCAGCGTGCCCCGGAGCTTGTTGACGACGAGCGTGGCCAGCGCCTCGCCCTCGATGTCCTCGGCGATGATGAGGAGCGGCCGACCGAGCCGCGCGACCTGCTCCAGGACGGGGAGGAGGTCCTTCATCGATGAGATCCTTTTCTCGTGGATGAGGATCACGGGATTCTCGAGTACGACCTCCATGCGTTCGGGATCGGTCACGAAGTACGCAGAGAGATACCCGCGATCGAACTGCATGCCCTCGACGACGTCGAGCGACGTTTCCAGCGTCTTGGCTTCTTCTACGGTGATCACGCCGTCCTTGCCGACCTTCTCCATCGCTTCGGCGATGATGGTGCCGATCGCCTGGTCGCCATTGGCGGAGATCATCCCGACCTGCGCGACCATGTTGCCCGACACGGGCCTGGCCATTTTCTTGATCTCGTCGACGATGATGGCAACGGCCTTGTCGATGCCGCGCTTCAGCTCCATCGGGTTGGCACCCGCGACCACGTTCTTTGCCCCTTCGCGATAGATCGCTTGCGCCAGTACAGTGGCTGTCGTCGTGCCGTCTCCGGCCGTGTCCGATGTCTTGCTTGCGACCTCGCGGACCATCTGCGCGCCCATGTTTTCGAGCGAATCACCGAGGTCGATCTCTTTTGCGACAGTCACCCCATCCTTGGTGATGGTGGGGGAGCCGAACTTCCGGTCGAGGATGACGTTGCGTCCCTTCGGACCGAGAGTGACTCTGACCGCGTTCGCCAGTTGGTTGATCCCGCGCAGGATTGCCTGGCGGGATTGCTCGCCGTAAACGATCTGTTTTGCCATGTCTGCCTGTCCTAGCTGTTGTCGATGATCGCGAGCACTTCGTCCTCACGCAGGATGAGGTACTCCTCGCCATCGATCCTGATTTCCTGACCTGAGTACTTCCCGAACAGGATGGTGTCGCCATCCCTCACGTCAGGCGGCTGGCGGCTGCCATCGTCCCTGACCTTGCCCTGCCCGACGGCGAACACCTTGCCACGGTGGGGCTTTTCCTTGGCGGTATCCGGCACGATGATGCCGCCAATGGTTTGTTCGCCTTCCTCGAGACGCTGAATGATGAGGCGATCATGAAGCGGTGTGACTTTCATGGGACTCCCAGGTGTGATCGTTGAAACGGGCGCCGATTGCCGGCGGGGCGCGGTGTAGACGGGAGTGAACGATGAGACGTCACCGAGCATACTCGGCACGCGTCGCGCGGACTGTGCAGAACAGGACATCTGCTGTGGCGCGGACCAACTACGCTCCAGATTCCGCGCGTACCCAGCAGGAATGGTGGACGAGCACGGACAGTGAGTGACAAGTCGTCGAGTGCAGATGCCTGGATCCTGGCCGGCAGGACGGCCAAACCGAATCTCCTGGCGCAGACCGTTACCTTCGCGCCTTGTCCCTTAGAGACTCGAGCTCCTTAGGGGGAGAGGAGTTCGTGGGAAATGCGCAGCGGCACGACGACGGGTCAGTGAATGGTCCTCGGCCGCATGACTCACTCTTGAACGGAAAGGCTTGACTGTCGGACTACGGGGCTGTAGGGGCACGCACGCGCTATCAGAGGTCATAGTTGAAAAGGAGCACGCATGGGAGACAAGGGTGGCAAGAAGGACAAGGAAAAGAACAAACAGCAGCAAATCAAGAAACAGAAAGAAGAGGAACAAAGGAAGCAGGACAAGGCGCGGCCAAGGACGCCGTAGCTTTCTACCCGACCACGGCGTGTGAAGCGTGACGACGCGGTTCGTTTTTCAATCGGTGGTCG
>JALDXQ010000065.1:0-34481 GCA_032156805.1 Acidobacteriota bacterium | reverse complement strand
ACGATGCCCCTGAGATGCGCAAGCGATTTGCCGAAAGGCTGACGATTCGCGCCGCCCTCCTCGCCGGTTTCGGCCTCACCCTCGGGCTGTGGCTGTTCGTCGGCTACCAGGTCACCTGGCGCATGCAGGCGGCGCAGCGCGAAGCGGCAGCAGTGGGCGCCCGTTATCTCCAGGCCCAGGAACTGCTGGCCTCGGTGCGAACGCAGGCGCTCGTCGCATCCGTGCTCGTGCGTGATGCGCTCCTCAACCCGGACGCCCGCGTGGTTCAGGCTCACCGGGAAGGCATCACCGAGGCGTACGATCAGATCGACGGACAACTGGCCCGCTACGTGCCCTTCGTCGGGTCTCCTTCCGAGCGTGAACGTGTCGCCCGGCTGCGCGAGGAGACACGCCAGTTGCGCGCGGCAACCGACGAAGTGCTCGCTACTGACAGCAGCGAGTGGCCGCGCAACGCAGGGATGCTGATGCGGCGGTTCATGCCGCGACGCGAGGCAGCCATCCGTATTTCTGAAGAGGTGCAGGCCCTCAATCGCGAAGCGTTCATCGACCAGCAGAAGGTCGTCACCGGCATGCAGTCCAGGCTGCAGCAACAGGTCTGGACTGTTTTCGGCATTGCCCTGGCGATCAGCATGGCGATCGGCTGGCTCGCGTTCCGCCACAGTACGGGCCTCGAACGCCGGCTGACGGAGCAGCGCGCACGTGAAGAACAGATTTCCATCGATTTGCAGCGACTGTCCGCCCGGCTCCTCCACGCCCAGGAGGAGGAGCAACGCCGGATTGCACGTGAGCTGCACGACGAAGTCGGCCAGACCTTGAGCGCGATCAAGATGGAACTGACCGTTGCCGGTCGCAGGATCGAGCGCACGGGTGGCGGGGCCACGCTGCTGTCCGATGCGCTCTCCAGCGTCGATAGCGCGTTGCGCACCGTTCGCGATCTTTCCCATCTGCTGCATCCCTCGGTCCTCGATGATCTGGGGCTCGTGGCGGCGCTCGAGTCACAGTTGACAGACTTTGGCAGGCGCTACGGCATCGCGGTCGACTTTGCGCACGAGGGCTTCGAGCATCGGCGCGGCGACGAGGTCGAGCGCGCCGTGTATCGCGTCGTACAGGAGGCGCTGACCAACGTGGCGCGGCATGCGCATGCCCGCGCGGTGCGCGTGCGCGTGACCGCCGACATCGCCACCTGCCGCGTCGTCATCGCCGACGATGGGATTGGATTCGATGTGGCGGCTGCGGAGCAGCCCGGTCGGCGGCGTGGCCTGGGCCTGTTGGGCATTCGCGAGCGAGTCTCACAGCTGCACGGAGCGGTGCAGATCCAGAGCAGCCCGAACATGGGCACGCGGATCGAGGTGCGATTGCCACTCACCGGTGGTGTCCCCGCTGGCGAGGGCGTGCGCGAAGAGGTAGGAGAGTCCAGTCTGCTGATGCAGGCGCCGGAGGTCCGTCATGGGTGAACTGCGAGTACTGCTTGGCGACGATCACACGGTCCTGCGTCACGGGCTCCGGAAGATTCTCGAAGATCGACGGGATTGGCATGTCGTCGCTGAAGCCGGAAACGGGCGCGACGCGGTGCGGGAGGCGCTGGCGCTCACGCCCGACGTGGCCGTGCTCGACATCGGGATGCCGCTGCTGAACGGGATCGAAGCCACACGCCAGATCGTGCGCCGCGCGCCCTCGGTGCGCGTCCTGATCCTGAGCATGCACAGCGACCAGGTCTACGTCACGCAGGCCATCCAGGCGGGCGCGCGCGGGTATCTGCTCAAGGAGTCGGCCGGCGCCGAGCTGCTCGAAGCGATCTCCGCACTGGCCGCCGGAAAGTCGTACTTCAGCCACGCGGTCGCGCAGGTCGTCTTCGATGACTACGTCAAGACGCTGACCGAGAAGGGCATCACCGATCCGTACGACGCGCTCTCAGAACGGGAGCGGGAAGTGCTTCAGCTGGTGGCGGAAGGGCGCAGCAGCAAGGAGATTGCGGAGCTGCTTTCGATCAGCCCGGCGACCGTCGAGACGCATCGCGCACATCTGCTGCAGAAGTTGCGGCTGCACAACACCGTTGAAGTGGTCCGTTACGCCACTCGACGCGGCATCATTCACTGAGTCCCGCCTCTCCTGCGCTCTGAATCATCGTTCGTCAGGATGGTCGTCGAGCCTCCCTTTACGTACAACAGGCGCGGCCCGCTCAAATGGATGTGCGCACGTCTGTCGCCGTTCTTCTCTGCTTCGCCGTCGCCTTCATCCTGCTGCAGGCGGTGAGCCTCACTCGCCGATCGGCGACCTGGGATGAGCCGATTCACCTGACAGCGGGCTACTTCGCGCTGGCGCACGGCGATCACCGGATCGATCCGTCACACCCGCCTTTCCTGCGCATGTGGGCGGCGCTTCCGCTGCTGGCAATGAAGCCCGCCGCCGACACGGCCGCCATCGATCGTTCGACCTCTGTCACCTGGTTCAACGACGCCTACCAGTTCGCCCATCGCTTCCTCTATCGATTGAACGACGCCGACCGTCTTCTCTTTGCCGCCCGCTCGATGATCGTCGTCTGGGGCGTGGTCCTCGGCCTGCTCGTGTTCTTCTGGGCGTACGAGTGGCTCGGTCGGCTGCCGGCCGTGATCGTCCTCGCCTTCTACGCGATGGAGCCCAATCTACTCGCGCACTCGAGCCTGGTGACGACCGACCTGGGAGTGACCTGCTTCATATTCGGCGCGGTGTATTTTCTCTGGCGGACGTGTGCGCGTGCGAGCGTCGCCAACGTGTCTGGTCTGACGGCATTCGTTGCGCTGGCCTGCGTCTCCAAGTACTCCGCTGTCCTGCTCGGTCCGATCATCCTGCTGCTGCTCGTCGTCGCGGTCACTCGCGGACAGCTGAGCGCACGGGGGGCTGCGGCCGTCGTGGTGTTGCTGGCGATCACGACCTATGCGGCGATATGGGCCGTGTACGGATTCCGATATGCGCCGAGTGGGTCGGAAGAATGGCTCTTCCGCGTCCACGATTCGCCGGTGGCTGCGAGCGTGCCGCGCCTGGCGCGTATCGTTTCCTGGATCGACGCGTACCGGCTGCTCCCCAATGCCTTCATCCAGGGCATCGTGTTCAGCCAGGGTTCAATCGCGGAGTGGCCGGCGTTTCTCCTGGGCCAGCTCAATGCCGGTGGGTGGTGGTACTACTTTCCAGTTGCCTTCCTGCTCAAGACGCCGATCGCGCTCGTTTTCCTTTCAGGCGCCGGACTTCTGATCCTCCTGTCTCGCGGGCGTCGGCCCGCACGCTCGATCGCCTTCGTGGTGACCGCATCGGACACGGCCCGCACTACTGGCGTTCCTCGGCGTCCCGCTCGCCTTCTATCTCGCCGTTGCCATGGCGAGCGGCGTCAACATGGGAGTACGCCACATCCTTCCCGTGTACCCGTTCGTTCTGCTGATCGGTGCTGCCGCCATTCGCGAACTGGCCGCGGCCCGGGCGCGCGCCTATCGTGTCGCGCTCCTCGCCTTGATCGTGTTTGCAGCCGTCGAGCTCGCGCGAGCGTATCCACGCCCCCTGACCTTTTTCAACGCATTTGCCGGCGGTCCAGCCAACGGATTCAGGTACCTCGCGGACTCGAATCTCGCATGGGGCGGCAATCTGAAGGCGCTCAAGTACTGGATGGACACGTCCGGTGTTGCGCACGTGAACCTCGCGTACTTCGGAACAGCCGATCCCGCCTACTACGGAATCGACGTCACCTACCTGCCGGGATCGCCGTCGTTTGCCATAGACCTGGTGGCGAAGCCTCGCCTTCCGGGCTACGTTGCCATCAGCCCCACCATCCTGAGCGGTGTGTATCTTCCTCCTCAGTGGCGGATGTTCTACAGCCCGTTCTGGACGCGCGAACCGGCCGCTATCATTGGCAATACGATGCGCATCTACTGGGTGGACTCCT
The DNA here is from genome assembly GCA_032156805.1 of Acidobacteriota bacterium. Lineage (GTDB taxonomy): Bacteria > Acidobacteriota > Vicinamibacteria > Vicinamibacterales > UBA2999 > Gp6-AA40. The sequence continues at coordinate 30,571 of JALDXQ010000065.1, read as the reverse complement.
GGCCCGATGACGTGGCGCCGCCGGCGAGCCCGGACGCGCACCTGTCGCTGGCCGATTCGTTGCTCTTTGGCATGAAGTGGAATGACCGGGCGGCCGTTCACTATCGCGCGTTTCTCGCGCACCACCCTAACTACCCACCAGCCTTGACGCGGCTTGGCGTGGCGCTGGCTGAGAGCGGACAGCTCGACGAGGCCATCGATGTCTTCACGCGTGTGGCTGCTTTGACTCCCGGTGACGTCAACGCGAGGACGAACCTGAACGAGGCGCGTCGACGCAGGGCGCTTCGCCGATGACCTTACGTCCCGCGCAGATGCGATCGTCAGTCGAGGGTGAACGTCACGTACATCAAGCGGCCTTCGCGCTGGACCTGCAAGGTCACCGGTGAGCCCGTCGGAAGCGCGCGCATGGCTTCCCGCAATCCCTGCAGGGTCGAGATTTCTTTCTTGTTCACGCTGCGTATGACATCCCGCGGTTGAACAGGGACTTCGCTGGTTGCGCCGGCGGCGCGGGCAACGACGATGATGCCGTATGGGGCCCTGAGCCCGGTCGCTCGTGCCGCAATGTTCGCGTCGATTTCAACGCCAAGGAACCCAAGCTCGGAGACGAGATTCTTCTCGGGATCCGCCAGCGAGGACACCGAGTCGAGGTCGTCGCGCTGTTCCACGGCCGCGACGCTGATCGTGTGTCGAGTTCCGCCCCGGAGGACGATGAGCTGAACGTCCTCCGTCGAGTCCCGCAGGCGGAAGTTGTAGTTCACGGTTGGAACGTTTTCGGCTGACTGGCCATCGACCGAGATCAGGATGTCGCCGACCTCGAGGCCGGCTTTGTCGGCCGGACCGCCTGGCAGAACGTCCGACACGATCACGCCGTAGTCGCGCGGCAGGCCGAGTGCCTTTCCCATGCCCTGCGTGATCGTCTGAATGCCCATGCCCACTTCCTGGCGTCGCAGCTGACCGTACTGTCTGAATTGGCGATACACCGTCCTGACGGTCGCGCTCGGAATGGCGAACCCCAGTCCCTCGTTGCCGCCCGACTGCGAGAGTATGAACGTATTGATGCCGACGACTTCGCCGCGAATGTTGACGAGCGGACCACCAGAATTCCCCGGGTTGATGGGCGCATCCGTCTGCACGTAGATGAGCGGGGAATCAGGGTCGATCTGTCGCGCCACGGCTGACACGAGCCCGTGCGTCAGGCTGTTGCGCAACCCAATCGGGCTGCCGAATGCGAACACCGTCTCGCCCTGGCGGACCTGTGAATAGGTCGCAAGAGGCAGGGCTGGCAGCTTCTGCCCGTCGACCTTCAACAGCGCCAGATCCAGATCCGTGGTGATGCCGACGATGCGTGCCGGAAACGTGTAGGTTCGTCCGGAGAGCGCAGTCGACAGCGTTCCATCGGCGTTCTCGGCGGGCAGCACGACCTGCACGCGACGTGCGCCGCTCACCACGTGCGCGTTCGTCATGATGTAGCCGTCGGGATCGATCACAAAGCCCGAACCGGTCGAGCTCTGCGGGCCCACGACGCCGGCGGTCTCACCGCGCGCGCCCTCCTCGCGCTGCCCGTAGCCGCTCACCAGAATCTGGACGACGCTCGGCCACACCTTTCTGGTCAGGGCGTCCATCGACTCGTTCATTCGTACGAGCGGATCCTGGGATGGAGCTGCGGGCTTCTGTTGCGCCTGTGCCGGTCCGGCCGCGAGCAGCAACGTCCATGACAGGAAGAGGCAGCAGTACGGGAAGCGAGTCTGTGAACGCGACGGCGTCATCACGGCGGAGCTCCTTCGCAGCGTGGTTTCCGGGCGGATATCCGCTTCCGGTCGCTGGTCACGGCATGCCGTGGGGGCACGCTCGCAAGGACAGTCGATTACCGGAAGGAAACTGCAGATCCCGCTGTTGGCGCCCGTGATCGAGGCACAGCCCGTGCCGTCGGATCGGAGGTGGCTGACCGCTTACCGGCCGATGACCACGCCTATGGCAAACCGGAAGAGGTTCGCGCCGGCATCCTCCTCGAAGGCACGCAGGTAGTCCGCGCCCACGCGAAGTCCAATCGCGTCGGAGAGCGCGAAGTTCACGCCGCCGCCGACCTGGAGGGCGAAGTTGGTACCCGAGGCCTCGTCGTCGATCGAAATCGGGGGTATGCCGGGAATGGTCGTGGACGCCGTCACATCGGCGGAACCGTTGATGGCGCCGGCCAGCACCTGAGCGAAGGGAACGATTGCCGAATCGGAACGCAGGTTCAGGCGCACGCCGCCGAGGAACTCATGGACTTTCACATCGGCCTCCGCCGTCACCGTGATGCCACCGACTGTGACTGATTCGTCAAGCGACTTGTAGTTGCCGCCCATCTGGAAAACGATCCCGAACATCGGCGTCAGATTCCCGGCCACGTCGAAGTACCACCCGACGGGCATCGACTCGCTTTCGCCTTCGACAGAGAAGTTCAGGAACTGGTATCCACCCGACAACTCGACCTTCGGGACATCCTGTGCGGATGCGGGAACGGCGGTGACCGCCAGGGCCGCAACACCAAAAGCCAGCACGTGAAGAGGCAGACGGCGCATGCATGTAATCCTTCGTCTCTGAAGCTGCGTGACCAGATGTGCCTCTATACTCCCACGGCGGGCGTTTCCTGAGTGGCGGCAATGCTGACAGCAACACGTCTGAGTGTTCTGGCGTTTGTGGTAGTTGCGCTGGCCGTGGCGGCGTGGTGGGCGCGGAGTGCTCCGGCGGACACCGAGATCTCGAGCGGCGCGCGCGACGAGCGTCGCGCCATTCTGCCGATGGGATCGCCGTCAGATTTCTTCAAGCCCCAGCCGGTCGGCGAGGCGGTCCTCGAAAGAAGCCGACCGCAGATCTCGAACGTCCAGATCGTCGACCTCGACCGCGACGGACTTCCAGACATCCTCGTGTGTGACGTGATCCGCGATCAGGTCACCTGGATACGGCAGTCTCCACGGGGCACGTATACCGAGACGCCGGTCGGTGGCTCGATCCCGGCGCCGGCGCACGTCGAGGCGATTGATGTCGATCGCGATGGCGACCTCGATCTGGTCGTGGCTGCGCTCGGCGTGCTCGCGCCCAGCAACAATCGCGTTGGATCGGTCGTCATTCTCGAAAACACCGGCCGGCAGCAGTTCACCAATCGCGTGGTGGCCGATCGCATGGCCCGGGTTGCCGACGTGCAAGCCGGGGATCTCGATGGCGATGGCGACCTGGATCTCGCCGTTGCCGGTTTCGGGTACGACTCCGGGGAAACGAGTTGGCTCGAGAACAAGGGTGGCTGGACCTTCGAGCAGCACGTCCTCCTCCGGCTCTCCGGCCCCATCAACGCCATCGTCGCCGACATCAATCAGGATGGCCATCCTGACATCCTCTCGCTGGTTAGTCAGGAGTGGGAGGAGATCTGGGCGTTCCTGAACAACGGTCGTGGCCAGTTCACGTCACAGATGATCTGGGGATCGAGCAATCCCGACTTCGGATCGAGCTGGATGTCGGTGCTCGACTTCGATCGCGACGGTGATCGCGACGTGCTGTTCAGCAATGGCGATGCGTTCGACTACGCGCCGACGAACAGCCGGCCGTGGCACGGTGTGCAGTGGCTCGAGAACACGGGGATGATGCAATTCGACTTTCATCGCCTTGCCGATTTGCCGGGCGCCTCGAGCCCTCAGGCGGTGGACGTCGACGGCGATGACGACCTCGACGTCGTGGTCGCCAGCGCCTACAACAACTGGGACGATCCGGCGGCGATGAGCCTGGTCTGGTTGGAGAACAACGGGAGCCTGCAGTTTGCGATGCATCGCCTTGCCTCGTCGCCGACGCATTTGATCACGCTCGCGACCGGTGATCTCGACGGTGACGGCGCCGTGGATCTGGTGACCGGCGGCATGCACATCAGCCGTCCGTTCGACCGGATCTCGCGCGTCACGGTGTGGAGCAATGGCCGCCCGCCGCGCTGATGCCGCGATTGCGACGCGACGGTGGTTGATCGCCGCAACCACTGTCGTCGTGGCGCTCGTGGCGGTGTTTGCCGGCCTCCAGTTGAGGCGACAGGCCGCGGTGGCGCAGCTTCCGCAATTACCCGACCCTGCGGCGCACTCGAAAGCAATCGGCGAGCACCTGCGCGAGCGAGACGCTGCTGCCCGTGCTGGTCCGACATCCGCCGCAGCCGTGGGCGCCCTCTGTCTCGCGTACCACGCCAACTTGATCTACGACCGCGCGGAACGCTGTTACGTTCTGGCCGAGGCGTTGGACCGGTCGGACTGGCAGTGGACCTACTATCGGGCGCTGGCCGCGAGCGAACGAGGCAGCGCTGACGCGTTGGCGGCAGGCATGCGGAGCGTTGTTACGGTTGCTCCTGATTTCGGCCCCGCATGGTGGAGGCTGGGGGAGGCAGAGTTCAAGGAAGGGCGATACGATGCGGCGGCGGACGCGTGGCGTCGCGCCAGATCCGCACGAGAGCCCGATCGCACGCCTTCTGCGAACACTCCGCCTCACATCGCGAGCGTCCCGTTATCGGGCTACGCCGACCTTGGTCTCGCTCGAGTTGGTCTGGTGAAGGGAGACGCCGAAGGCGCACGCCAGATCCTCGAGCCGCTGACTGCTTCCGCACCTGCGTTCGGGCCGGCGTTCCGTTTGCTCGGCGAGACGTACGCGCGACTGGGTCGTGACGCGGACAGCGTGCGCGTGGTGGCGCATGCCGATCGTCAGGCGGCGTATGCGTCCTATGCCGATCCGATGGTGGATCAACTGGCGAGAGAATCACGGAGCAGCACGTTCTTGCTCCAGCAGGCCGCGGCCACCGATCTCACTGACAACGCGCCGTGGAAAGAGTTCCTGCTCGAGCGCGCTCTCGAGTTCGATCCCTCGAATCCTGCCGTCCTCTACGAGCTGGGCGGCCTCCTCCGTAATCTCAGACGAGACGCAGAAGCCCTCGAGTTGTTTCTCCGCTACGCGCAGCTCGTGCCGGACGACTACCAGGGTCTCGGCCAGATCGGCAGTTGCATGACCGATCTCGGGCGCTACACCGAGGCTGAATCGTACCTGCGACGCGCGCTGGAGTTGGCCGACGATGCCATTACGCACTACGACCTGGGGTTCCTGCTGACGCGCATGGGACGGATGACGGAGGCCATCCGCGAGTACGAACGCGCGCTCGAACTCGACGCCACCCATGTCAAGGCCAGGACCAACCTGGCCGTGAATCTCGTCAACCTGGGCCAACTCGATCGCGCGGCGCGTGAACTGAGATACGTCCTCGCGATAGATTCGGAGAACGCAGGCGCCCATACGAACCTGGGCCTCGTGCTGGCACAGCAGGGCCAGGTCGAACGAGCGGTTCGTGAGTTCCGCGAGGCGCTCCGAATCGATCCGCAGCAGGTCCAGGCGCGAACCGCATTGGACGTGCTTGAAAAGTGATGCCGGCTCGCTCGCCCACGCGGCGGCCAACGCGGCGGCCTATGCGAGCGCCGATCTGATACGAATCGGACTCGACTCGATCGCGAAGCAGCAAAGCAGCGGCACGGCGTGCAGCCGGTGTCCCGACTAGCCGGCACCTATGTACGCGTCGCGGGTGAACTCGAACAGGGCGAACTCTCCCCGTGGATGTTTCTCGAGACCGACGTAGGACGCGCCGATCTTCTCCAGCGCCCGTTGGGAACGGCCATTCTTCGGGCCCACGCGAAAGACCACGCGCCGCACGAAGCGGAAGGCATGGGTCAACATGAGCCGCTTCATCTCACCGTTGTAGTTCCCGCCCCAGTGCGAGCGCGCGAGGAAGGTCCAGCCGATCTCGATTTCACTGGCCGCTTCGTCGTAGCCGTCGTAGCGCGACGACCCGATGACCTGCCCGTCACGCCGGTCGAGCACGATGAAGCCGCCTCCCGACTCCATCCCGCCACGGAAGAACTTGCGGAAGACCGGCTCGGTGCAGCGATCCGGTTCGGGATGCTGCTCCCATATCAGCGGATCGGAGGCTACTGCGAACAGTGCCGGAAAGTCCTCCTCGTGCATCGGCCGGAGCTCGACGAGGTTGCCGATCAGTACGGGCTGCAATTCGAACGGCATCAGCCTACTGTAACAACCTCAGCCGGTAGTGTGAATCTGCCCTGACGCCAGTGCCCATTTCTTTCTCCTGTGTCGTCATGTTGACAGGGCCATCACGCGAGTGTGCAGATGGCCGCAAGCATCCCGTGGACCGGTCCGTGCATCGACGCTCGCGTGCGTCTCCGACGGGTTCTCGGCCGTGCCTGCGTCGGGCTCAGCAACCGTTCGTTCCAGGATGTGCCATGGTCGCTAAAGATGTGTTGATGGGTGCCGGCATCGGAGCTGCGCTGGCGTTTATCGCTGACCCACGAGGTGGACGCCGCCGAGGTGCCATGACCGGCGATGGACTCCTCGAGCACGTGAGGTCAACGCTCGGCCGCGCGTCGTCGCATCCGGACGCCATCGACGTCGGCGTCGTGCATGGCAACGTGACACTGCGCGGGCCGATTCTCGCGCGGGAAGCCGACGACGTGCTTGCCGCAGCGGGTAGCGTCCGCGGTGTGGTGAGCGTCACGAATGCGTTGACGTCATACGAATCGTCCGACGGCGTGCCTGGGCTGCAGGGCGAGGGCAGTGCCACGCGGTTGCGGTTCGACATCCTGAAGCGCAACTGGGCGCCGGCAAGACAGGTGTTCGTGACGGCGGCCGGGCTTGCGGCGACGGCAGTCTGTGTTGCGGCGTACATGCGGCGGTAGAGCGTGCGGCATATCACCATGGAGATGTTTATCGTCGACCCGTCGCGAGCAGTTGATGTGCCTGAGGCGACCCGTCCCACCGTTTGTCACAGGCAAATCTCGTCACCGCTCAGTCGCGCGTCGCTCCGATGTCATTGCTCCATGCCAGACTTGAGGATTGCGGGCGCCTGATTGTCGCGGTCGAGGCATCCGCACGTTGAAGGAATCGGGAGGTGTTTCATGGCAGTTGCCACTTCGACCTTGCTCGGACGGCCGGTCTGGTACGAGCTGATGACCACGGACATGAAGGGGGCCGAATCGTTTTACAAGAATGTGGTGGGTTGGAAGACGTCGCCATTCGAGGGAGCCGGTCAGCCGTACACGATGTTCAATCGCAGCGGCGACCAGTCCGTCGGCGGCGTGATGACGACGCCACCAGAGGTGAAGGCGCCACCGTTCTGGGCGATGTATATCGCTGTTCCGAAGCTCGAGGACGCAAGAGCTCACATCGAGCGCCTCGGTGGCAAGGTGCATACCGAGGTGATTGAGATCCCGGACGTCGGTCGCCTGCAGATGATGATGGACCCGCAGGGTGCGGCCTTCTACATCATCCAGCCGACCAGTCGCGAACAGCGTCCCGAAGGCGCGCCTGAAATGGGTGAGGCGTCGTGGCATGAGCTGATGACCACTGACTGGCGGGCGGCGATGAAGTTCTACGAGCAGGTGTTTGGCTGGAAGCCGAGCCAGACGATGGACATGGGCGAGATGGGAACCTACCAGATGTTCGATCGCCCGCACGGGATGATCGGCGGCATGATGAACAAGCCGAAGGAGTTGGCGAACGTACCGCCAAACTGGCAGATCTACTTCAGGGTTCCCGATGTGAACGCCGCGGCCGAGCGTATCAAGGCGAACGGCGGGAAGATCCTCAATGGCCCGATGGAAGTGCCCGGCGGCGACTGGGTCGTGAACGCGATGGATCCGCAGGGAGCCGCATTCGGGCTGCACGCGAAGAAGGCGTAGCAGTCGAGTAGCAGTCGAGGGTCAGACGCCTTGAGTCCCCTCATGTCAAGGGGTCTGACCTCGATCTTCGGTAGCATGTCACCCATGCTTCCATCGATCGACCGTCGCCGTTTCCTCGCCACGCTTCCGGCACTTGCCCTGGCACCCCGGCTGGGCGCTCAGGCTCCTGCCCGCGCGCGATTCCGCGTCAACGGGCTCAGTCAGATCACGCTGACGGTCTCCGACGTCAAACGATCGCTCGAGTTCTACCAGGGACTATTCGGCATGCCTGTGCAAGCCCGTCAGGGTTCGACGGTGCTGCTTCGCATCGGCAACGGACCGAGATTCCTGGCGCTTCGGCCGGCGGCGTCAGGTGAACGTCCGAGCATCAGCGCGCTTGGATTCGGGGTGCAGGACTTCTCGGTCGATCGCGCGCTGCAGACGCTCGCGGCTCATGGCTTTACCACGGCGCCATCGACGGCGGACAAGCCAGGTCCACGCCAGTCGCTCGTTCGTGCGCGCCCGCAGAGCGAAGGTGGATCGCCAGACGGCAGTACTCGTGACCTGTTCGCCGCCGATCCGAGCGGCATCGTGTTCCAGTTGCACGATGTCAGTTACTGTGGCGGCAGCGGCGCACTCGGCAATGTGTGCTCGACGACCGAGCCATCGCCCAAGCCGGGCATCATCGCACTGAAGGACACGAGTCACTTCACGATCGCGGCAAGCGATCCGATGACCGTGCCGATGTATCTCGACCTGTTCGGCTTCGAGCCGATGGTCTATCAGGCGGCGACGCCCGCCTGGCAGGTCGGCAGTGGCGTCCACTTCCTGATGTTCATCGGTGGCGGTGGTCCCACGCGTGCAGGGGGAGCGGGTGTGCCTCCTGGAGCCGGCCGTGCCGGTGGAGAGGCAGCGGGCCGAGGCGCGCCCGATGGAGGACGCGGCGCCGCCGGCGCCCCCCCGCGTGCCGCGGGCATCGATCACGCGTGCGTGGCGATGGACAACTTCGATCCGGCCGTTGTCACCAAGCTGCTGGTCGGCTACGGTCTCAAGCAGCAGGAGGGGCAGGGGCGCGCGCCCCTCGTCACCTACATTTCGTTGCGCATGCCCAATCGTGGCGGCGCCGAGGGTGGAACCCCCGAGCTGTATCTCACCGATCCCGATGGTCTCGCCATCCAGATCCAGGACGTGAAGTACTGCGGCGGCGGCGGATTCCTCGGCGAGCTGTGCCCACCGTTAGCTGCGCGGTAGACTCTCGTCATGCCGCTCCTCATCGGCTGCCTCGCGCTGGCGGCGCCGCGATTCGCCATCCTGGTCGTGGTGTTCTTCAGCAACTACATCGGGCGCGCCTACGAGAACGTGCTGTGGGCGTTCCTCGGCTTCCTGTTCATGCCACTGACGACGCTCGCTTATGCGTGGGCGATCAACAGTCGCGGATCGGTCGCGGGCTTTCACCTGGTCGTCGTCGTGATCGCCGTGCTGATCGACCTCGGCCTGGTCGGCGGGTCTGCCTCGAGGCGCCGGCGGGCGAGGAAGCGGGATTAGGCCGGCCGAGATGAATCTCGGCGAGTTTTCGCACGTCCCGGTGATCGATGTTGCGCCGCTGGTGCGCGGCACCGCCGAGCGAGCTCGGGCAGCCGGGCAGATCGCTGACGCGTGTCGCGAATCCGGATTCTTCTACGTCGTCAATCATGGCGTCGACGAGTCGTTGTGCCGGGATCTCGAGAGGTTGAGCCGCGAGTTCTTCGCGCAAGGCGAGTCGCAGAAGATGCAGATTGCAATGTCGCGCGGAGGCCGTGCGTGGCGTGGATACTTTCCGGTGGGTCGTGAACTGACGTCAGGCAAGCCCGATCGAAAAGAGGGGCTCTACTTTGGCGCGGAGCTCGCCGCCGATCATCCGGCCGTGCGGCGCGGCACGCCGCTTCATGGAGCGAACCTGTTTCCTGAGATTCCCGGATTCCGCGAGAACGTGCTGCGCTACCTCGAGTCGCTGACCGCACTCGGGCACGCACTGATGTCGGGCATCTCGCTCGGCCTGGGCCTCGACGAGCACTACTTCCATCAGCATTACTACACCGGTGAGCCGCTGATTCTATTTCGCATCTTCAACTATCCACATGCGAGCGCGGCGCGGACCGGCGAGACGGCATGGGGCGTGGGTGAGCACACTGACTACGGATTGCTGACGATTCTGAGACAGGACGACACTGGTGGCCTGCAGGTGAAGTCGCGCTCGCGCTGGATGGATGCGCCACCGATCCGGGAGTCATTCCTTTGCAACATCGGCGACATGCTCGAACGGCTCACACGCGGGATCTTCCGGTCGACCCCGCATCGGGTGATCAACACGTCGGCGCGCGACCGGCTGTCGTTCCCGTTTTTCTTCGACCCCGCGTTCTACGCCCGGATGCTGCCGGTCGAGGGTCTGCCGAACGAAGCTCTCACCGATGATTCCGCCGAGCGATGGGATCGCACGAGCGTGCATGACTTTTCGGGGACGTACGGTCAATATCTGCTGAACAAGGTCGCAAAGGTGTTCCCGGAGTTGCGGGACGAGGTGCTCTAACAAGGGATACGGCAATGATGCTGAGACATCGAGCATGGCTCCTGCTCGTGCTGGTGGCGTCGCTCGCCACGACGAGCTCCCCCGAGACCCAGAGTGCGCAGCCCGCGCCTGCAGCCGCCGCGTCGGTGCCGCCGAAGCTCGCGCAGTACAAGCAGGAAGCGGCTACGAGCATCGACGGCATGTACGACCTCGCGCAGCAGATGGTCGACTCCATCTTCAGCTTCGGCGAGATCGGGTTCCAGGAGCACGAGACCCAGCGCTACCTGACCGCGATCCTGGAGCGTGAGGGCTTCACGGTGCAGCGAGGTGTCGCCGGCATTCCGACGGCGTGGACGGCGCGCTTCGGGTCTGGCAAGCCGGTCATTGCGCTGGGATCTGATGTCGACGGTATTCCGCAGGCTTCGCAGAAGCCGGGCGTGGCGTATCGAGCTCCGATCATCGACGGTGCTCCCGGCCATGGCGAGGGGCACAACTCAGGCGTGCCGCTCAACATCGTGGCCGCGATCGCGGTCAAGCGCATCATGCAGCGCGACAAGCTTCCCGGCACGATCGTGTTGTGGCCGGGAGTGGCCGAGGAACAGCTCGCCACCAAGGCGTACTACGTGCGCGCCGGGCTCTTCCAGGACGTCGACGTCGTTCTCTATAACCATGTCGGCGTCAACCTGTCGACGGGGTGGGGAGACAGCGCCGGCAATGGCCTCGTGTCCGTTGAGTACACCTTCGAGGGCGAAGCGGCGCACAGCGGGAACGCACCGTGGCGCGGCCGCAGCGCGCTCGACGCGGTTGAACTGATGAACATCGGCTGGAACTTCCGGCGCGAGCACCTTCGCATCCAGCAGCGATCGCACTACGTGGTGACCAACGGCGGCGATCAGCCGAACGTGGTGCCGCGCAACGCGTCGGTCTGGTATTACTTCCGCGAGACGTCCTATCCCGAGATCAAGCGCATGTGGGAGATCGGCGACCGAATCGCGCAGGGCGCCGCGACGATGACCGACACCACCATGTCGATGCGCGTACTCGGATCGGCCTGGCCGATCCACACCAACAAGGCGCTGGCCGAGACGATGTACGCCAACATCAAGGCCGTGGGTCTGCCGAAGTGGACCGAGGCCGACCTCGCCCTGGCGAAAGCCACGCAGCGCGAGCTCAAGGTGCCCGAGGTCGGCCTGGCGACCGAGGTCCCTGAACTGCGCGGTCGTGAGCTCATCCCGGACGAGGACAAGAGAGGCGGCGGGTCCGACGATATCGGCGACATCTCGTGGAACGTGCCGACGGTGACGCTCAGCTTCCCGGCCAACTTCGCGGCGGGGCCGGGCCACAACTGGGCCAATGCGATTGCGATGGCGACGCCGATTGCGCACAAGGGCGTCATTGCCGGAGCGAAGGCCCAGGCGATGACGGTGCTCGACGTGCTGACGCGGCCCGAGATTGTCACGCAAGCCTGGGACTACTTCCGCAACGTGCAGACGAAGAACGTGACCTACTCGCCGCTGATCCGGCCGGAAGACACGCCCGCCATCTGGCTCAACGAGGACACGATGGCGCGGTATCGGCCGGAGATGAAGAAGTATTACTACGACCCCTCGAAGTACAAGACCTACCTCGATCAACTGGGGATCAAGTACCCGACGGTCCGGTGACCGTCTACGGTCGCATGTAGAACGTCGGTCAAGCCCGCAAGCTCGGTGCGGAAAAGACGCGCCTTCGGCACTCCCGAAGGCACGCGTTTATCTTCCCAGCTTGGTTGCATCACCGCCGCCACGCGGCGAGCATCTAGATCGCGAGCGGGGCGGTGCTGTCGCCGATGGAGTCCACGCGCGCGCCCATCTTGTGCAGCATCGCGAGCAGCAGGTTCGACATTGGCGTGTGCGGCGCGTGGCGGAGATGGCGGTTGCCCTTCAACTGCCCTGAGGCGCCGCCGGCGAGCACGACCGGCAGCGGGTCGAAGTTGTGCTCGTTGCCGTCGCTCAGGCTGCTGCCGTAGAGGACCATCGAGTGATCGAGCAGCGTGCCGTCGCCGTCCGGCGTCGCCTGCAGCCGCTCCAGGAAATAGGCCAGCATCTTCACGTGATACTGGTTGATCACGGCGAACTGCTCCATGTTCTTGCGCTCGTTGGAGTGATGCGACGCGTTGTGGAAGCCGTCGCGCACCCCGGTGGCGGCGTACACCGCGTTGCTGTTCTCACGTGCCAGCATGAGCGTGGAAATGCGCGTGATCTGCGACTTGTACGCCAGCACCTGCAGATCGAATAGCAGCTTGAGATGAGTCTCGAAATCAGCGGGAATGCCAACCGGCGCATCGGGCAGATCGAGATCACGAGACAACGTGGCATCCACCTGCTTGACGCGGCGCTCGATCTCCCGCACCTCATCGAGGTACTCACGCAGGCGCCGGCGATCGCCGGCCGGCAGATCTTTCTCGAGCGTCGGCACCTGGTCACGGATCGAGTCGAGCAGGCTACGCGCCTGGTTGCGCCGCTCCTGCCGCTGCGCGTCGGTGCTGCCGTCGCCGAACAATCGTTCGAAGACGATTTGCGGGTTGTTCTCCATCGGCAGCGGCAGCGTCGCCGATTTCCACGACAAGGTGTTGCGATAGGCGCAGGTGAACCCGGCGTCGCCGCAGGTCAGGTTCAGCGGCTCGATCGACATCTCGATCGAGGGCAGCGGCGTGTCCTGCCCGACGTGCTGCGCGGCGATCTGATCGACGGTCGCTCCGACGAATGCCTCGTTCTTCTTGACCGGATGCGCTCCGCTCAGGAACACCGCCGCCGCGCGCACGTGATTCTCGGCGCCGCCGGTGTCCTCGCCGCTCCATGGCGCCACCGGCGCATGCGCGAGGTCGCTGACGACGCACACGCGTTCGCGGAAGGGTTCGAGCGGCTGCAGGATCTCGGAGAACTGGAACCCGGTTCCCTCCTGCGCCGGCGTCCACTTGTCCATCGTCGCGCCGTGCGGAATGTAGATGCATCCCAGGCGCGTCTTTGGTGTTGCCGCCGTCTGCCCGAGCGCCGTTGCCGCGGGCACCATCGAGTCGAGCAGGGGGAGCGCCAGTGAGACTCCGGCACCGCGGAGGAACGTCCGCCGCGAGAGGTGCTTCTTCGAGATGAACGTCACTGTTCGGTCCCTCCCTCGTAGCGCTTCATCTGAAATGGCGTGCTCTTGACGATGCCAACGATGAGCGACGAGAAGCGGTAATCGTTGCCGGCTGCGCCGCGCACGATGGTGCGCACGGCGGGCATGTCGAAGTACTCGACACGGCGGCCCAGAGCGTAGGTTAGCAGCTTTTCCGTTGCCGTCGAGGCCACGGCATCCCTGCGGTCGAGCAGCGCTTTTCTCAGGCTGGCGGGGCCGTCGAGCGCGGTGCCATCGGCGAGCCGGCCAGTGGCGTTGACTGCCACGCCGCCATCGGTGTCGCGATGTTTGCCGATCAAATCGAAAGGCTCGAGCGAGAACCCGACCGGGTCCATGACCGCATGGCAGGACGCGCAACTCGGGTTGGCCCTGTGCTGCTCGAGGCGCTGACGTACGGATGTTGGCGCGGCGCCGGGAGCCGTGGACTCGGTGAGGTTGGTTTCGACGCCCGGCGGCGGCAGCGGGACAGGCGCGCCGAGCAGGTTCTCGAGGATCCACTTGCCACGCTTCACGGGAGAAGTGCGGTTGCCGGCGGAGGTCACCGTCAGCATGCTGCCATGACCCAGCAGTCCGCCTCGCGCTTCGTCGCTCAATGTGACACGGCGGAACCTGCTGCCGCGCACATGAGGCATGCCGTAGTGGCGCGCCAGCCGTTCATCGACAAACGTGTAGTCAGCGTCGATCAAGTCGAGGATGCTGCGATCCTCGCTGACGATGGTTTCGAAGAGCAGTTCCGTCTCGCGACGAAAGGCGTAGCGCAGGTTGCCGTCGAACTCCTTGGTGCCCGGCGTGATGTCGTCGAGCTGTCGCAGCTGGAGCCACTGGCCGGCGAGGTTGTCCACGAGCGCACGCGCCCGTTCGTCGCCGAGCATTCTTTTGGCCTGCTGCTCGAGGATGATCGGGTCGTCGAGCCGTCCCGACGCGGCGACCTCGAGAAGCTCCTCATCCGGAATGCTGCTCCACAAAAAGAACGAGAGTCTCGTGGCCAGCTCGAGATCGCTGATGGGGTAGACGGCGCCCGCGCGCGTGTTCGCCGGGGCTCGCTCGAACCGGTAGATGAACTGTGGATCGACGAGAAGGCGGGCCAGCGCGTATTGGATCCCAGTCTCGAAGCCGCGCAGCTTGTTGCCGGATTCGAAGAACTCCATGAGCGTCGTGATGGTGGCATCGCGCTCGCCGATCGGCTTACGCAGCGCGCGCGTCGCGAGCGTCGACAGAATCTGGCGTGCGCAGCCTTCGTCCTGAGTCGTACAGGTGAAGATCTTCCTGCGGCTTGGTGTGTCACCCGGCCCGGTCGGATTCAGCGGCCCGTTAATCGACAGGTTCTGTACGCCGGCGGTGATCGCGTGCTCGGAAAACAGATCGTCTACACCGCGTGCGTTCGCCCGCCGCACGACGGCGACGCCTATCGTCTGCGGGCCGGCCGGGACCTTGAGGCGCGCGCCGCCGCGAGCATCACGTGCGAGCAGCTGTACCCGCTCGCCGTTCAGCGTGATCTCGATCTGGTCATCGGTGCCGACCGCAGGCAGGCCAAAGATGCTGCCGCCGGAACGGGCGACCCGGAACTCGTACTCGCCATCGAGCGGAAAGATGTGTCGTACGACCATGCCGCCGCGTGTGCCGAGAGGAAGCCCCTCTCGGTGCGTAGCCTGCGACATCCCACGCGGAGCCAGGTAGGTCGTGATATCCGCGCTCGTCGTCGGATCACCAACAGCAAGACGGCTGATCTTTGCTGCGGCCGTGACGTAGGCCTGCATCAACGCAGGTGACACGCTGAGCACGCTGGCAACGTTGTCGAAGCCTTCACTCGAGTCGTCGCCCGGGAGCAGCGTGGTTGCGTCGATGGGCAGATCGAGGAGATCGCGTATCGCGTTACCGTACTCGGTGCGATTGAGGCGATGCAGTGCTGGCGCGCCCGGATTGGGAGCGGATGCAGCGGCACGATCGATCGTGCTCTCCACCGTCGTTGCGAACGAGTCGAGCGTTGCACGGTCGGGCCGTGGCGCACCGCTTGGGGGCATCATGCCGGTGCGCACCTTGCGCACGACCTTTTCCCAGGTCTGCGCTTCGCCGTGTGCGTCGGCAACTTTGAGCGCATCGAGCGCGAGACCTCCCGCGCGCATTCGCGGGTTGTGGCAGGTGACGCAATAACGATCGACGACTGCCTGGGCACCGGTGGAGACTTGTGTGCCACGCGAAACAGGAGCGGGGCTCTGCGTCTGTACATGCCCGAGTCCGGCGACGAACAGCAGCGCCGTGGCGACGAAGATCGTTCTCTTCATTTCTGCGGTGATTGAGCGCTGAGCTTTTCGAGCAGCGCGATCGTCTCGGGTTTACGTTCCGCACCGACGGCCGCGAGGAACACGCCTTCGGCCCAACGCTGCGGCGTGCGGCCTTCCTTGTCCTTGATGTCGAGCCGCGCGCCGCGAGCGACGAGAAACTCGATGATGTCGTTCGACCCGCGATTCACGGCACCAAGCAGCGCGGTGAGTCCCATCGAGTTCGTCGCGTTCACATCGGCGCCGAGCTCGAGGCACAACTTCACCGCGTCGAGTCGCGCCGGGATGGACTCGGTATAAGTCTGCGCGACGACCCAGCCCACGCCGGCCGCGGCCATGAGCGGAGTCGTGCCGGCCAGCGTCGGCAGGTTGGGATCGGCGCCATGCTCCACCAGCAACCGCATCGTCGTGGTATCGCCCGAGAACGCGGCGCGCAGGAACGGTGTCTGCCCGGTGAAGTCGACCCACGACGGGTCGTTCAGCGAGTAGAGCCATCGCCGTGCCGGCGGCAGCTCGCGCGTGCGCGCGTTCACGTTGGCGCCCGCGTCGATCAGGGCCTTGATGATCGGCAGAAATGGCTCGCGATCGACGAAGTTGTCCGTCGGGCTGTCCGCATCGTTGTTGTTCATGTCGAGGTTGCGGTACTCGACCGCCGCCCAGAGCGGAGTGCGTCCCCAGAAGTCGTCGGCGTTGACGTCGGCGCCTTTCGAGAGGAGAAAGCTCGCAACCTCGAGCTTGCCGTTGAGGAGCGACGTCAGCAGCGGCCGGATGCCGTTGGCGTCCGCGATCTCGAGGTCGGCACCGGCATCAACCAGCCGGCGCGCGGCGGAGAGACGGCCGTCACGTGCGGCGTACAGCAACGGCGTCATGCCGCCCTTCACCTCGGCCCGACGTCCCCTGTCGGGGACTCCACCGCGATTGATGCCGACGCCTTCCGACCCGCAGCCGGTGCCCTTGCAGGGCGGCACGAACGCCGGCGTCGGTCCTTTACGCGTCTGCGCGTTCGCCGACGCACCCGCCTCGAGCAGCAGGTCGATCGCCTGCTGCTGATCTTCGCGCACGGCGATCATGAGCGCAGTCTGTCCGAACTCGGGCTCGCGTGCCTCGATCGACGCGCCGCGTTCGAGCAGCGCTCGCAGCGCGGCCGGAGCGCCGGTTCGTGCCGCTGTCATCAGCGCGGTTTCGCCGCCCGGATCGACCGCATTGGGATCGGCGCCGGCGTCGAGCAGGCGACGAATCATGTCGGCATTGCCGTTGAGGCTCGCGAGATAGAGCGGCGTCACGCCGTAGCGATCCGCGGCGGCAGCCCTGGCGCCGGCGCGCAGCAGCAGGTCAGCGATGTCCAGCCGGTCGGCGTTGACCGCCACATGCAGCGCCGTCGTCCCGTCTACCTGGGAGGCGTTGACATCGATCTTCTGCCCGATGAGCGTGCGTACAGCGGGGAGGTCGCCCCGCGCCGCCGCATCCACAAGGGGCGTGGGTTCGGCGGCCCCCGCAGGAGCCGTCAGAAGGGCCACGAGCAGGCCCGCGGCCGCAAGAAGTCGCAGAGACATCAGCGCATTTTAGCGCCAAGGTCGCGCGGACGGGGCGGATGAATGATGCCCGTGATCGATACCACGGCTCAACGCAACTGCGCGGCGCGACCCCGGAGGGTGCTGGCCAGCGCCTGCAGCCGAGTGGCGTCGCGGCCGCTCGTGGCTCGTGCGTCGCGGTCCATCTGAGCGGCCAAGGCATCGAGCTGGCTGACGACACCGGCCGCACCACGTTGCCGCGAATTGCGAACTCGGTCGGCGCGCTCGAGCGTGGCGCGGATCGCGCCCGCGCTCGTCGCCTGAATCGCGCGGTTACGCGTGAGTTGATCGACGTAGGCCAGCGCGACGACGGAGCTCGGCGGCCAGCTGGTGCGCTGCTGATGCTGCACGTTCAGCTCGGCCACGCTGGCCAGGCGTGCCGCGTCGATCTCGTTCTTCGACAGGAACTCGCTTGGCGTCAGGGTGAAGACGTCCATCCCGCGAGAGATCTCCGACCCGTAGATGTGCCCGTTGTACCAGTAGGCCGACCAGTAGCCACCGAGGATCAGTTCCTTGGCGTCGAGCGGCCCGCGATCGAAGAACGCGATCTCGACCGGGTTGGCCGCGTCGCTGAAGTCGAACACCGAGATCCCTCCCTGGTACCACGCCTGCACCATGATGTCTCGTCCGGGTACCGGGATGAGCGATCCGTTGTGCGCGACGCAGTTCTCCAACTCGGATTGCGCCGCCGGCATCTTGTAGTAGCCGGCGAAGCGCAGCTTGCGATCGACCACGTCGAACACCGCGTTTGCGCCCCAGGTGATCGGGTCGAGCGCACGACAGCGCGGACGCGTGCCGCCGCCCCATTCGTCCGTGAAGATCACGCGCGCACCGTCGATGCTGAACGTCGCTGAGTGCCAGTAGGCGAAGCTCTTGTCGGTGACGGCATCGAGGCGAACCGGATGAACCGGATCGGAGATGTCGAGCAGGAGCCCGTTGCCCGCGCACGCGCCGGCCGCGAGGCCGACTTCCGGAAACACGGTGATGTCGTGGCACGATCGCGTACTTCGCGACGACTGTGTCCCTGGACCGTGGTTGCCGCCCTGCCACAAACCCGCGAGCGCGCCAGTGGTGGAGTCGGAAAAGATGCGGGGCTGGCTCACGATACGCGCGCGTTCCGGTGCGGTGACCGGGACCTCGATCACGTCGATGCTGAAGAGCGATGTGCTGGGATCCTCCTTGGGATCCTTGCCCGAACAGCCCGCGAGCTCGTCGGCCGATCGCACGACTCCCGTGCCCGACACGTAGACGTACAGCTTGTCGCGGTTGCGTGGGTCAGTGACGAGTGTGTGCGTGTGCGATCCGCGGCACGTCTGCACGGCGGCGACCTGTCGCGGTTGACGAAGATCGCTGATGTCGAAGATGCGGATACCGCGAAATCGTTCTGCGCTGACCGTCTCCTTGACGCCGCCAGTGCCGCAGTCGATGCGGCCTCTCGTCTGCTCGACCGACACGATCAGCAGGTTGCGATACACGGAGACGTCGCCCTGGCCGCCTGGGCACACCACGGATGACAGCAGTCGCGGTTTGGCGCCGTTCTCGATGTCGTAGATCGTGAACCCGTGGAAGCTGCCGACGAACATCAGATCGCCGCTGAATGCGAGGTCCGAGTTCGCAAACGATATCTGCGAGTTGATGCTCGGCGGCGCACCCGCCTGTGTGGGCTGGCCGTCCTGGTTCGCTTGCGTTGTCGCGGTGTCCGCAGCGGTCTCCGGCTCGGCGCCTGGTTTTTCCGTCTGCTCGGGTGGTAAGGGCGGGCCCGCCGGCGTGTTGGGATCGAAGAAGCCCTCCGGCTTTGGCAGCGTTGCGACGAGCTGCAGGTTGCGCGCCGCCTCGCCGGCATTGCGGAAGCCCGGTGTGAGCCCGACGCGCGGGTCGGTCGCCGCGGCCGGGGCCTGCGCGTGACCGGTGATGGCAGCGCAGAGTGCGAGCGCGACAACGCAAACGGACCGCACGAATGACGGCGTCATTTGAGGATCTCCAGGAGCAGAGCGCTCATGCGATCGATCTCGATCCGCTGATCGGCGTCGACATCGGAGGCAAACGCGAAGATTTCGGGTTCCTGTCCCGCGCCGGCGGTTGAGAAGAGGTCGTTCACCATGGTGAGCGCGCCGTCATGATGCCTGATCATGAACTCGAGGAACAGGCGATCGAACTGCTGCCCTGTCGCCGCTTGCAGGCGACGCATTTCTTCGGGTGTCAGCATCCCGGGCATGAGGGCGCCGGCGTGATCGTGGTGCGCGTGCGGGTCGGGCACTGCTTGACCGCGGGCGCGCAGCCAGCGTTGCATCATGCCGATCTCATCGGCCTGTGACAGCTCGATGCGCCGCGCCAGCAGGCGCATGTCGTCGCGGTCGGTTCGCGGTGGCAGCAGCGCGGTCATCTCGAGCGCCTGCGCGTGGTGGCCGATCATGCCCTGCATGAACCGCACGTCAGTCGCTGTGGCCTGGATCCGCGAGGTGTCGGCGGCTTCCGCCGCAGTGATGACGCGCGTCGCCTCGCCCGGCGCGCCAGGCTGCACGAGGGCCGGACGCTCCTCGCCGGCGGAGCGGCACGACGAGACCAGAATCACAGCCAGAAGAGCGGCGAGGAAGGGACGCACGTTACGAGAGGAATTGTCCTCCCGCCCGCGCAGACCTTCAAGGCCCGCCGCTGCGGCCCGTCTTCGCCAGGGGGGCGATCTCAGCGAGATTGCGGCGGCGGGCTTGACGTGCGTCCGTCGCACGGGGCGAATGGCGTCAGGAAAAAGTTGTTCGGGTCTGGTGTATAACGAGCGTGCACCTTTGGGGGGCTCATGCGCCTGCTTTCCTTCGCCGCCCTGTCTGCGGCCGTCGCCACTGCGCTGTTCGTCACGTCCGGGCTCGCACAGCAACACGGGAGTCAGCATGCTCTGTCCGCGGCGTCGCTGACGGCGCTGCCGGCCGCGAGCTGGCCGACCAACGGCGGCAATCTGCACAACCAGCGCTACTCGCCGCTCAAGGCGATCGACCGGTCCAACGTCGCACAGCTGAAGGGTGTGTGGCGTGCGCGTCTGCGCGGCTCCGGCACCGCCCCACAGTACTCGGGGTTCGCCGCCCCGATTGTGGACGACGGTGTTGCCTACATCAGCACCGGCGCCAACGACGTGTTTGCGTTGTCGATCGACACGGGCGAGATCCTGTGGCAGTACGAAGCGAAGCTCGACCCGAACATCACCTCGGTCTGCTGTGGCTGGAACAACAAGGGTGTTGCGATCAGCGAGGACAGGGTCTTCATCGGTCAGCTCGATGGCAAGCTGCTGGCCCTCGATCGCACGACCGGCAAGATCGCGTGGTCGATCCAGGCCGAGCGCTGGCAGGAGAACTTCTCGATCACCGCGGCACCGCTCTATGTGAACGTTCCGTCGCTCGAGACCGCCATGGTCATCATCGGCTTTGCCGGCGGCGATCGCGGCACCCGCAGCCGCCTGAAGGCGTACGATGCGAAGGATGGCCGCCTGATCTGGACCTTCTACACGATCCCCGGGCCCGGCGAGCCTGGTCATGACACGTGGCCCAGCGACAACGATTCGTGGAAGTACGGCGGCGCCGCGATCTGGCAGACGCCGGCCGTCGATCTCGAGCTTGGTCTCGTCTACTTCTCGACTGGCAATGCCGCTCCGGATTACAACGGCGCCTTTCGCGCGGGTGACAACCTGTACGCCGCCTCGATGCTCGCCATCGAGCTCGCCACGGGCAAATATCGTTGGCACTTCCAGCAGGTGCATCACGACATTTGGGACTACGACGCGGTCAACCCGGTCGTCCTGATGGACGTCAACATGGCCGGCCGCACACGGAAGGCCATCGTCGAAGTGGGCAAGACCGGCTGGGCGTACATCCTCGATCGCGAGACCGGCAAGCCGCTCATCGGCATCGACGAGAAGCCCGTGCCGCAGGAGCCGCGGCAGGCGACGGCCAAGACGCAGCCGTTCCCGCGCGGCGATGCCATCGTGCCGCAGTTCATCGAGATCGCACCCGAGGGGCACGCGCTCGTCAACGACGGCCGGATCTTCACGCCGTTCGTTGGCAAGGATCCGACGCTCGTGGCGCCCGGCATCTGGGGCGGCGCGAGCTGGCCGCCGAGCTCCTACGATCCGGTCCAGCAGCGGCTGTTCGTCTGTGCGTCGTCAGTGATCAACGGCTTCACCGGCGGTGGCGAATCGAAGTTCGTGCCGCCGACCGATGGCGTGGCCTACCTTGGCGGAGCCACGACATTCACGCGTGTCGCGCGGACGGGGATCATCGCCGCGCTCGACGTCACGACGAACACGCTGGCGTGGCGATACCAGTGGCCCGAGCAGTGCTACAGCGGTACGCTCGCAACCGCCGGCCAACTGCTGTTCGTCGGCCGCAACGACGGGCGCCTCACCGCGCTCGACTCGATCAGCGGCAAGCCGCTGTGGGAGTTCCAGACCGGCGCCGGCATGCACGCGCCGGCGAGCACGTTCGAGCACAAGGGCAAGCAGTACGTGCTCGCGTTCTCGGCGGGCAGTGCATTGATTGGATCCGCGCGCGGCGACAGCGTGTGGCTCTTCGCTCTCGATGGCACGCTGGGGCCGGTTCAGGCGGGCACCCCCGTGTCGCGTAACGCAGCAGCCACGCCTGCCACGACAACCGATCGTAGTGCCCGGCTTCAGCCGGACCTTCCTGCGGGCGCCGCGACGCTCGCCGCTGCGAATCTCGTCGAGGGCCAGCGCCTGTTCAAGCAGACGTGCGCCATCTGTCACGGCGACGATGGCAAGGGCGGACACACGGGCGGTGCGCCTCTCGATAAAGTTGCGGATCTCGATGCGGCGATTCAGACTGTGACCAACGGCCGCAACAACATGCCACCCTTCCGGGCCTCGTTCACGCCGGAGCAGATTCGCGACGTGAGCGCTTACGTGATCCAGACCCTGGGCGGCCGTCCCGCGCGGTGACCCTGGCCCCTTAGGCGCCGTAGACCAGCGTTCATGCATCCATAGAGGTGGAGATGAAGTACGCGATTTCGGTTACCGCACTGTTTCTGTTGGTCTGTTCGGTCTCGCTCTCTGCGCAGTGGGGAAGTTTCAAGGACCCCTCTGTTCCCCGTGATGCGAAGGGTGAGGTGCGAATGGACGCGCCCGCGCCGCGGACACCGGACGGCAAGCCTGATTTCTCCGGCAACTGGATGAGAGCCGACCAGGAACCGCTGCCGTCTGAGCTCGCGGGCCTGTTCTCCGGTAAACCCGACCCGGCAGGCGATGTCGCCGTCGAGCGGTTCGTCCCGGCCTTCCCTCCGGATCCGAAGTCGCCTCCACTCGGGGCGTTCTGGGACATCGGCACGAACGTGCCCGGTGGTCTGCCGCTCACGCCCTGGGCGGCGGGCGTGAAGAAGGAGCGGATGGCAGCTGACATGAAGGACAACCCGGACGCCAACTGCATGCCGATGGGGATCACGCAGTTCCACATGCAGCCGCAGCCGCGGAAGATCGTGCAGACGCCAAAGCTGATCGTGATCCTCTACGAATCGAATTACGGACAGCGCTACATCTACACGGACGGGCGACCACTACCACCGCAGGGCGAACCGCAGCCGTGGTGGTACGGCTACTCGATCGGACGCTGGGAGGGAGACACGCTAGTCGTCGAGACGAACAATCTTCGTGGCGCCGAAGAAGGCGCGTACGACGGATGGCTCGATGTCCGCGGGACGCCGTACAGCGGTCAGGCAACGTTCGTCGAGCGTTTCCGCCGTCCGATGTTCGGCAAACTCGAGATCGACGTCACGGTCGAGGACCCGAAGGCGTTGACCAAGCCCTTCACCGTGCGCGTCAATCAGCGGGTCATGCCTGACGACGAGCCGATCGAGTTCGTCTGCAACGAGAACCAGCAGTTCCGTCGGCGCATCAAAGTCGACTGACGGCAGTCATGGCGTGACGGCAAATACGGCGTACGTCATCGTTCGCACGCCCCGCATTTTGTGCACCAGCCGCGGCTGCCTAATGTGATTCGTTCGATAAATCGGGACGGCAAGGATCTCGCTATGACGATGCTACGATGCCACGCAACGAGATCGAGCGATGTCCCGAAGCACCCGTATGGTTACAGCCGAAGAGCTCGCGAGATTACCGGAAGACCATTGCCGCTACGAGTTGGTCAAGGGCCGGATCATTCGCATGAGCCCGGTCGGCTGGCGGCATGGCAAGGTCGTCGCGAGTCTTCTGCTGGCGCTCGGTCGATACATTCAGCAAAACCGGCTGGGCGAGATCGTCACGGAGGTCGGATTCGTTCTTTCATCCAATCCGGATACGGTGAGGGCGCCGGATCTCGCGTTCATTCGCCAGGACCGGTTGCCACCGGTTGATCCGCGCGGATTCTGGCACGGTGCACCGGACCTTGCTGTCGAAGTGCTCTCGCCAGAGGATCGTGCGACTGAAGTCGAGGAAAAAGTCGACGAGTATCTGCAGCACGGCGTGACCGTCGTGCTGGTCGTGGATCCCGACGTCGAGAGCGTGTCCGTTCATCGCCGGCTGGCGCCGCCCCTGGCCGTTCAGGGCGCTGACGCGGTGCTCGAGATCGGCGACGTCCTGCCTGGATTCAGCGACACGCTCGCCAACATCTTCAAGTGAGTCGTCGGCAAGACGAGCGGTCGTAGAGATCACTTCGGGATCCCGACCTTCGAGAAGATATCGAGCTTGTAGCCAGCCTTGGTGAACAGGTAGTTGCGCGATTCATCGGCCATCGCGCGGAACTTGTCCATGTTCACGCCCGCCATCCGCCCGCGGAACTTCCGGATTCGGCCTCCGATGATCACGCTGTCGATGTTGCGAACGTCCGCTGCCGCGACCACCGTCCCGATCGCGTTATTCGACGGGTACACGTTGATGTCGTCGGTGCGGATCATGACGATGTCGGCCTCCTTGCCCGGCGTGAGTGTTCCGCACTTGTCGAGCAGGCCGGCGCAGGCGGCGCCGCCGGCCGTTGCGCACTCGAGGACCTGGCGCACACTGACCATCGCCGGCGGTTTCGCCTCGCCGTTCGCTCGCCGGTAGGTGGCCATCGCGCGCTGGACGTTGAAGACGACTCGCATCTCGGTGAACATGTCGGTGCCGTACGAGACTTCGTTGTCGATGCTGAGGCCGGGCACGATGCCGTGATCGAGCGCTTTCTGGAACGCTGCGACACCCTCACCGAGCCCGTACTGCGCATCGGACCTGGGACACACGTTCACAGTCGCTCCGACGTCCTTGATGCGCCGCCACACCTGGTCGGGCCATCCCTGACAGTGATTGAACGTGTTGTCAGCGCGCAGCAGCTTCTCGTTGAAGAACTGCTCGAACTCGGGTCCTGCTGAATTCGATTCCGTCGTGATGCGCAGGCCGAGTCGGCGCGCCAGCGCCCAGCTGTCGCGGTTCATCCCAGAGAACATCCGCAACGTCACCAGTTGGTCGGTCGACGAGAAGAAGCGCTTCTGCAGCCGCTCGAGGTCCTGCGGCCACTGCTTGTCCCACTCGCCGGTCTGTGGTGCCCCCGAGGCGTGCACGCCGCGGATGCCCGAATCGATCAGCGCCTGCACTGCCGCATCGGAGTGTGCCGCCGAGCGCGAGTTGTGCGAATTGTCGATCATGCACGTGATGCCGGCATCGATGCAGCCCAGTGCCGTGATCAGGTTGCCGGCATAGATGTCCTGCGGCCGATAGTAGCGGGCGAAGCCATTGTGAGTGGCCGCCATGTACTCGGCGATCGCGCCGTCGGGGATGATGCGGCGAAGCTGACCTTCCCACGAATGGCGATGCGCGTCCACGAACCCGGGGATGACGATCGTGTTCGAGGCGTCGATCACCTGCGCCTGCGGCGGCGCTTTGACCGTCTCTCCGACGCTGACAATTTTCTTGCCGTCGATGAGAATGTCGCCGCGTGCGAGGTCACCGACCTTCGGGTCCAGGCTGACGATGGTCCCACCCCTGAGAAGGATCGGCTGGCGGTTCGTCGGAGCCTGGCGCCACGCGGAGTCCAGCGTCCCCGCATCGTCGGAACCTGGAGCGCGCTGGGCGCTGGTTGCGGACTGGATCAGCGGCGCGGCGGTGACTGCTGCCGCTAGCCTGAATACCTCGCGGCGTGACATGTGAACGTCAGGTCTGTCTCGCTTCATGTCGCCCTCTCGCCTCTCCAAGTCCTGGCCGGCCTACGGCTTCTGGCTCGCCTTTGCCAGGAACACCCTGACGGCCTGCACCACCTGGGCTTCGTTGGTGAAGAACAAATAGTGGTTGCCATCGAGCACCAGCGTCTCACGGTTACCCGCGCCGGCGCGGAACCCTGCCATGGCCCCTTCCTGATACGGGCGTATTACCTCGATGATGGCCTGAGCGCGTGCCTTGGATTCGGCGTCCAACTCGTCAGACCCGTCCATCCGCCGCCACTGACCGCGTGTTGTACAACTCGGCTTCGGGCGCGCGCCAGTTCCAGATACGGGCGAGATACGCCATGTACTTTTCCGCCGAGGCAAATGCATCTGCCGGAGGCTCCGGGTAGGTGGGTTGTGGCAGTTGCCGCCCCAGTCGAGAACCTCCAGCCTGACGTCCGCCTCAACCGGAACACGAGACGAGATATGGCCGGAGCGATCCACGAACTGACTTGCCTGGCGCGCGGCTACGGGAGTCGCGATGCAGAACGCCACCGCCCCGGCGAGCAGAGTCCGTCGAGTCACGGTTTGCCCGCCTCATGATAGGCGATCGCCGCTTTTGCCCTTGAGCTTTTGCGATCTTCTTGATCGTCGCGCTCGTGAAAATCGGATATCTTGTGTGGCTTAACCATCAAGGAGGACTCGTCGTGGTGAAGAAACTGGCTCTCATTGCGTTGTGCTTCGCGTACCTCACCGGGAACGCGATGGCGCAGGACGCGAAAACCGTCATCGCCAACGCCCAAAAGGCCTTGGGCGATCCGAAGTCCATCACGTATTCGGGATCGGCGAAGGACGTGGCATTCCAGCAGTGCGGAGCCAACGCCACGCAGATGAACTGTCAGGGCACCCACAACCCGATGCGGCCGATCAGTAATTACGTCCGCGTCATCGATCTCGCGGCTCCGGCATCGCGTCACACGGGCGGGACGAACAACATCGGCCCGGGCGGCTCGACGACGACGAGCGCCGGCACGTTCTTCCAGCAGGTGACGCCGCAGCAGGCGGACTTGTCGCAGCCGTGGGGCGGCTCCGTGGAGCTCTACCTCACGCCATGGGGATTCCTGAAGGGTGCGTCCGAGAACAACGCGACCGCCCGCCGACAAGGGAACTACACCGTCCTCAGCTGGAGCCCGGCGGTCAAAGCCCCTTCCGGCAAGGCCTATGTGATCAATGGCTACGTGAACGGCAAGAACTTCGTTGAACGCATCGAGACCTGGCTGAATGAAAACATCATGGGCGATATGCACATCGTCGCCCTCTATACGGGGTGGAAGGACTTCGGCGGAGCCATGGCGCCGGCGTCGATCGTGCAAACGCGCGGCGGGTGGCCGTTCTTCGAAGTCAACGTGAGTACGGCAACGGTGAACCCGCCTGATCTGGCGACGCTGGCTCCCGCACCGCCACCGCCGGCCGGCCGTGCTGGTGGTCCACCTCCGGGAGGTGCGCCGGGCGCCCCGCCTGCACTGACGGTGACCCAGGAGAAGCTCGGTGAAGGTCTCATCCGACTCACAACCGGCCCGGGCAGCTACGACTCCATCCTCGTGGAGTTCAAGGACCACGTGATGATGCTCGAGGCTGGCCAGCCGGAGGCCCGCAGCCTGGCCTACATTGCGGAAACGAAAAAGATCTTCCCCAACAAACCGCTGCGCTACGTGTGGAATTCGCACCCGCACTCAGACCATACCGGCGGGCTGCCGGCGCTCGTGGCCGAGAACGTGACGATCATCACGCAGGAGAACAACAAGGAATTCTTCGAGCGCGCGCTCAACACGCCGAGAACGCTGCTGAACGACTCGCTGGCGAAGAGCCCGAGGAAGGTGAAGATCGAAACGGTTGGTGCGAAGAAGGTCTACTCGGACGGCAACCGCACCGTGGAGATCCATCACATCTTCCCGACACCGCACTCCAACGGCCTGACGATCGCGT
The DNA here is from genome assembly GCA_032156805.1 of Acidobacteriota bacterium. Taxonomy (GTDB): domain Bacteria; phylum Acidobacteriota; class Vicinamibacteria; order Vicinamibacterales; family UBA2999; genus Gp6-AA40. The sequence continues at coordinate 3,211 of JALDXQ010000065.1, read as the reverse complement.
TCATCCCCAAAGAGAAGATCCTGTTCCAGGCGGACTACACGCTTCCGGCGGCCGGACAGCAGCCCAACGATCACATCAGGGCACTGCAGCCGATCGTGGAGAAGCTGAACCTCGACTTCGAGGTCTACATGCCGGTTCACAGAGGTGCGGCGCCGCTGACCAAGGCGGATCTCTGGAAGGCAGTCGGCAAGTAACGTCACAACGACGGCGGTCATCACGGCCGCCGTCGTTGCCCGTCGTGGCGATCCGGTATCTATTTACAGACGAAGTTCTTTGCGTCGTCCGTGCTCCCGCTGCCTCGATACGTCGCCACCTGCGGATAGGGACAGAGCGGACGCGTGCGCACGACCTTCCCGTGCTCGACGCGCGACGCGAGCACGTCGTTCGGCGCTTCACCACGCTCGACCCATCGTCGCATGACGGAGAGCAGGTCGAACGTGTCGGTGCCCGGTCCGCCATTGCATTCGATCATGCCCGGCACCATGTAGAGGCGCACGCCCTGGCGCGTGTCTTCGATGCCAATCGTCTTCTCGACGTTGTTGTAGTAGTCGAGGACAGCGCCTGCCGGCACCAACGCGTTGTTCCAGCCGCCCGAGAGGATTAGCTTCCCGCCGCGCCGCACATATTCGGAGATCGCCGGGTTCGAAGCATTGACGCGTGCGATCTCCGACCTGTCGGCCAGCGCGACGTGGCGGTCGAAGTCGATGGATCGATAGTCCCACGTGGGATCGTTGAGAATCATGCGCAGCGCACCCGTCGCGATGCCGATCGGGTTCTGCGACTCCGTGAAGAAGCTCCAGTCCAGTTCGCTGCCGCGATAGAGCGGCGACCAAATCCGTTCACCGGTCCGTGGGTTGGTCGGCCCCGCGTAGATCTTCCGAACCGCGTCCACCTGCGCGGGCGTCAGGCAACTCGCCTCGTTGCTGCTCGACGTCGCGCCGGGTGTGCATTCGATCTCCTTTGGGTCGAACGTACAGCTCGTCGGGCTCTCGAGCAGGCCATCCTTGACTCCGTCGAGCATGTCGCACTTGTTCAGCGCTGCGTCGTGAACGAGCTGGAGTTTCGCCGCCGGCAGTACGGCGACTCCGTCGGGATGCGCCGCGAGCCACAGCCAGATCTGGCCGAAGATCTGACGCGTCAGATGCGCAGCGTGCCCACCAACGACGATGCCGTGGTAGTCAGACGGGTACTTCTGGACCTCGTGGAGTGCGGCCGCAGAGCCGCCACCGCACTCGATCATGTAGGAGTACCTGGGAGCGGTGCCGTAGTAGGCGGTCGTCAGCGCTTTGCCGACAACCGTGGTCTCGTGCATGGCACGGCCGGCGAAGTCGGTCACCTTGTCTGGCACCTGCATCCAGGCAGTGTCGCCACCCTGATGACCTGTGTCGGTGCTGGCAACAGCAAAGCCGTCAGTGACACCGACGCCCATCGCGTTGTAGTTGATGACACCGCCCAGGCCGTTGGGGCTCGTCCCACGGAAGTTGCCGTTCCATCCTGCGATTGGCATCCACAGTTCCATGCGGATATCAGAGGCAGGCGACGGCTCGAGCGTGGCTGTCACGCGGCAGAACGCGGGGAGCGCGCTGAACGGCGGAATGCCGCGACCGCCGTTGTAGCCAAGGCCCAGGCCCGCGGTGTTGGCCGTCACCCTTCCTGGTACTGCCGGCACGGGACCAATCGTTCCCGCGAGTGCAGACGATCCGCCTCCCTCGCGTGGCGCGTTGCCGGGCACGGCGAACCGGCCGGCATCGACGACCTGCGCGAGGGTAATCGTCGTGTTCGGCAGCGACAGCGAGGCCAGCCGCTCGCACGCCGCAGGCGTCTGTGGCGCGCCCTGCGCGAAGGCGGCGATCGGCAGGAATACCATCGTGAGTCCCAGCATCCAGCGCACGGTCACTCCTTTCGTCGCCACGACCGGTGACCTGGCGATGGTCGCATTATCCGCTCGTCGCGGCCGGTGTGCGTAGCTGGTAGTCCCGAGACGCACGTCTGCCAATGTTCGAAACACTGGCCGCATAAGTTTTGACGAACTGAAGGCGAACCGGCGAGTAGCCGCTCCCTGAAAGTCTCGCGATAGCTCGTTCTTTGTCGGCGAAGTGCTGCTGATATTTCGGCGCGGGTACCGACATGTCAGCAGGGCCTGCTGACAACGGCTTTCAGGTTTGGAAAAACATGTGCTGGCTCGTTGGCACAAGTCTCGCCCTCGCCGTGATCAACACCAAAACGATCTCTCGCCTTGGCGCGCGAGTCACTGCGCCTGACGCGATCGATCAAGTGAGGGTCACATGCATCGACCTGGCTTCCTCCTGCTCGCGGGGCTGCTGAGCGCGACGACCCTGCTGAATGCAGACAACCGAACCCCATGGGGCGATCCGGATCTCCAGGGCATTTGGAGCAATCAGACCCCGACGCCACTCGAACGGCCGGACGCTCTGGCCGGGAAGGCCACGCTCTCTGCGGAGGAGGCGGCGGAGTTCGAGAAGACGTCGCTCGAGCGGTTGCTCACCACGTTCGCCCGCGAAGTGCCGATTAGCGGCGAGCTGAATGGGATCTGGCTCGAGACGGCGAAGGGAAGAGTTCCCCCTGGGCGCGGCACTTCGTTGGTGGTCGACCCACCAGATGGGAAGGTCCCGTACACAGAGGAGGGCCGGAAGCGATGGGACGCGGTTCCGAAGATCGGGAAGCCGATGCTGGCGAATGTTCCCGACGATCGGACGCTCGCAGAGCGCTGCATCACGACCGACGGCGTCCTGGTGCCGAACCCGTTCTACAACAACTACATCGAGATCGTGCAGGCACCGGGCGTTGTGGCGGTCGTGACGGAGATGATGCACGAGACGCGCGTCATTCGTCTCGACGCGGGGCCGCACGTTGACGCGGGCGTCCGGATGTGGTCCGGCGACTCGCGCGGATGGTGGGAGGGGCAGACGTTGGTTGTCGAGACCACGAATTTCAACGACCGGAAGCTCTTCCAGGGGGCGAGCGCGCAACTCCACCTGGTCGAGCGATTCACGAGGCTCGATGGCGACACGATCGAGTACCGCCTGACGGTCACGGACCCGTTGACGTTCAAGCAGCCCTGGACCCTGGTGAACGGGTTGCGCCGTGCGGATGGCGGGATCTACGAGGTCGCCTGTCACGAGGGCAACATCGGCCTCAGAGGCATTCTTGCTGGAGCGCGGGCGCAGGAGGAGAAGGAGTAGGGGTCAGG
>JALDXQ010000064.1:0-34509 GCA_032156805.1 Acidobacteriota bacterium | reverse complement strand
ATCGTGTGGAGCACCGGCGGCGACGACAACATCGTGTGGAGCACCGGCGGCGATGACAACATCGTGTGGAGCACCGGCGGCGACGACAACATCGTCTGGAGCACCAGCACGGTCAGCAACGTCGTGTGGGGCAACGACTGCGGTGGGCCGAACTGTCAGAAGGTTCTCTGGGGATCGCACCGCAACGGTGCCGTCATGGGCACAGCGTCCGCTGACGACAACATCGTGTGGAGCACCGGCGCCGCCAACGACAACATCGTGTGGAGCACCGCGGGTGACGCCGATGACAACATCGTCTGGAGCACCGGTGCCGATGACAACATCGTGTGGAGCACCAGCTCCGACGACAACATCGTCTGGAGTACGTCAGGCGACGACACCACCATCTGGGACGAGGTCGAGGAAGTACTCCTGGTTGAAGAGTGAACGGGATCCGCTGGCGCCGTAACCACGTAACCGAGGGAAACGAACATGAGAACGCGAGTCACTATCATCTGGCTGCCTGCTGACGTCCGCTAGGGAGCAGTAATGCCCCAGCCGTCGCTTTGGCTAGCAGGCCTGGCACTAGTCTGGGGAGTGCTCTTTTTCGGACTACGCGCGTATCGCATCATCAAGGCCCGATTCAGGGCTGAGCAGCGGCGCGCCGAGCAACTGGCCGAACTGCACCTGGCAACGATCGAGGCGCTGGCGCGCGCGATCGATGCGAAGGACGGCACCGCCGAGAACCACATCCGTCGCGTGCAGCTTTACGCGTCGGCGGTGGCTCGAGAGCTCGGTATGTCGGACGCCGAAACTCAGGCGGTGCGAACGGCGGCGCTGTTGCACGACATCGGCAAGCTCGCGGTCCCGGAGCATATCCTCTCGAAGCCTGGTCCTCTGACAGCTGAAGAGTTCCAGAAGGTACAGGCACATCCGCAGGTCGGCGCGGACATAATCGCTGCTGTACCGTTCCCGTACCCGGTGGCTCCGCTCATTCAGAACCATCATGAGCGGTGGGATGGACGCGGTTATCCGAGGGGCCTCAAAGGTGAGGACATCCCGCTCGGCGCACGAGTCCTGTTCCTGGTCGACTACTTCGACGCATTGACCTCGAACCGTCCGTATCACGAGGCGATGACGTTCGAAGCGGCGGTGGCCCTGATCGAACAGGAAGCGGGCAAGGCACTCGACCCGCGCGCGGTCGCCGCCTTCGTGCGCGTCCTGCCGCAGGTTCGAAGCGAAGTCGAGGAGCGGGAACGCAGGAGCGGCCCGGTCGATGCGACGTCGGCGCAGGCGACGCGGAGCGATCGCGGCAAATCATCCGTCTTCAACGACATCGCGATCGCGCACGGAGAGATCTACGCGCTCTATCAGATCGCCCAGACGATGGGCACGAGCCTCGGCGTGTCGGATACGATGGCGCTGATCGCATCGAAGCTGACGAGTCTTGTGCCGTTCTCGGCCTGCACGCTGTTCCTCTACGACGAGAACACCAATCTCCTGACCTGCCGCTTTGCAACGGGCACCGACTTCGAGTTGATGCAGCAACTGACGCTGAAGGGCGGCCAGGGGATCACGGGCTGGGTGGCGCGCAACCGGAGGCCGCTGGTGAACGCGCGGCCAAGCGGAGATCTCGAGGCTGCAGGTTCATCGTTGCCGACAACGCTGCAGTCGGCGCTCGTCTGTCCGCTGCTGCTTGGCGACAAGGTCATCGGGACTCTCGCGGTGTATCACACGAGCCCAAGCTTCTACGGCGACGACCATCGCCGCCTGCTCGATCGCGTCTGTGAACAGGCCGCGGCGGTCATTCACAACTCGATCGTGTTCGAGCAGACGCACGAGGCATCGCTGACCGATCCGCTGACCAACCTGCCGAACACGCGGTTCATGGTGAACCACCTCGGGCGCGAGCTGTCGCGTGCCGAACGCGGGAACGCCGAGGTCTCGCTGCTCGTGATGGACCTGAACGACTTCAAAGACATCAACGACACCTTCGGACATCACGTCGGCGATCGCGCCCTCCGCGAAGTTGCGCAGGTGTTGCGCGGCGCGATTCGTCCCTACGACGTCTGCGTGCGCTACGCCGGTGATGAGTTCATCGTGGTGCTGGCCGGCTGCGGATGGGATGAAGCGGAATACAAGCGCCTCGAACTGCAGGAAGCCGTCGAGAGCCTGGTCTTCGAGGCCAAGCCGGGCGTGAGGATGCCGCTTTCGATCAGTGCGGGTGCTGCCGTATTCCCGCACGATGGCAACGCCTACGAGGTCCTGATGGCGAAGGCTGATCGCCGCATGTATCGCAACAAGGTCCTGCACAAGCGCGACGCGCAGACCAGGGCCGCTGCCGCGCCTCCGAAATCGGCGCCCGACAATCGCGCGGTTTCGTAGCGCCGCAGGCGGGTCTCAACCCGCCACTACATTCCCGTGATGTGATAGCCCGCGTCGACGATGAGCACTTCGCCGGTGACGGCCTTGCCGGCATCACTGAGCAGGAAGGCACACGCCTCGGCAACCTCGGAGGTCTCCACGTTGCGTCGCAGCGGCGCGCGCTCCGCGTACACGTGGAGGATGCTCGAAAACCCCTTGATGCCGGCGGCTGCGAGCGTTTTGATCGGTCCTGCTGACACCGCGTTCACGCGCACCGCCCTGGGGCCAACATCAGCAGCGAGGTAACGCACGGTGGCCTCGAGGGTAGCCTTGGCCACACCCATCACGTTGTAGTTCGGGAACACGCGCTGGCTTCCGAGATACGACAACGTGACAACCGATCCACCCCCTCGCTTCTCGAACAACGGCACGGCGGCTCGCGTCAGCGCGATGAGTGAGTAGGCCGATATGTCCATGGCGATACGGAACCCGTCGCGGGTCGTGTTGACAAACGGTGCTTCGAGCTCCTCGCGAGGCGCAAAGGCGGCTCCATGCACGAGGAAGTCGAGTCCGCCAAACTCCTGATCGACCTTCTCGAATACCGACGCGATCTCGGCATCCGACGACACATCGCACGGCAGCACGAGGGGAGGCTGCTCCAGCCCCTGCGAGAGGTCATGGACGTGCTCCTCGAACCGCCCCTGATACGTCAACGCCAGTCGAGCACCGCGTCGTGCCACGGCCTGTGCGATGGCCCAGGAGATCGAGCGCTTGTTGGCCACACCAACGATGAGGCCATGTTTGCCGCTGAAATCACTCATGGTCGTGTCTGCAGTCTCCTGATTCCGGTCTGACGTGTCCAGTCCACGGACTGTTCAGGTTCGTGGGCGGTGTGGAGTTCAGGAGTATGGAGTGGGGAGCAGCTACCGTCCGCGCTTGGGTCCGCGATTCTGTCCGCCCCGGTTGTGACCGCCACCCTGGCCACCGGGCCGCCCGTCCCGCTGGCCGGATGGGCCCTGACGGTTGCCCTGACGCTGCTGCTGATTGCCGGTGTGTTGCCCGCCGCCGTGACGGGAACCCTGGCGGGAACTGCCAAATCGTGACGGTCCCGATGACTGTCCTGACGGGTGACCCTGCGCGTGTCGGCCGTGCTTGTTGCCGCGCGACTTGTTGCCGTTGCGCTGGCCATCGAATCGGCCCCCGCTTTGACGGATCGTGAAGTCGGTTGGCTTGCGCTCAGGGGCCTGGCCTTCCGGACGCGGCAACGTGGCGCGAATCAACGGTCGATGCACCGGCCACTCGTCGTCGGTGCCGGAGGGTTGAAGTTCCTCGCTCTCGACCGGTTCGGGCTCTTTGGCAGCCTCGATCGTCTCGGTGGAGACCGGGACCTCGTCGACCGCGTCGTCGAGCACCTCGCCCGCGTCCGTATCTGCCTCGGCAACGACAAGCATCGAGTCAGTCGCCTCGACAGGAGGAGCCGCAGCCGCGGCGACGGGCTTCTTGCGTCGCGGCGTCGGAACCTTGGCGTGCTTGTACTCGTGCTCGGCGTCACACGTGGTGCAACGCGTCTGCTTCACGTCGTCTTCGATCATCGCGACAACCGCATGGTTGGTGATGCGGCGCTCGCGCGGACAGTAGTCGTCTAGAACGTCACCGAGCCGAACCCGGCGCTGCTGCATGAACTCCCCCGGAAGCAACCTTCAGGGCGGGGTAGGTGAAATCAGAGTGAAGGTCCGGTCTGAGTGTAACCCCAAAACCCAAATTCCCAAAAGCAACTCCTTTTACAAGGAGCCGGACGTCGACAGAACCCAACGGCGGCAGTCAGCCAGAGCAGCACGTACCGCGTCCGGGTTGGTGGACTGAGGCGTCCGCCGCGCCTGGACCGAGGCGAGCGCGGTCGCGGCTTTCGGCGCATCGTCATCAAACATATCACTGGCCTCTTGCCATTCGGCCATCGTCAGATCGCTGAAGTCCCGTCGCTCGGCAAGCAAGCGTCGCACCATGGCGCCGACGACCTCATGCGCGCGACGAAACGGCATCCCTCGCGCAACCAGGTAATCCGCAACATCGGTGGCCAGCAGCAGACCGGACGCCGCACGTCCGGAACGTTCCGCGTTGACCGACAGGCGCGATATGACGGCGTGAGTCGCAGACAGCGACGCCGCGTACGTCGCCTCGCCGTCGAAGACCGCCTCCTTGTCTTCCTGCAGGTCTTTGTTGTATCCGCCGGGCAGCCCTTTCATCGTCGCAAGCCACCCGGTCAGTCGGCCGATGGCCCGTCCCGTTTTACCGCGAACGAGCTCCAGCGGATCGGGGTTCTTCTTCTGCGGCATCATGCTGCTGCCGGTCGCCGATGCATCAGACAGGTCGAAGAAGCCGTGCTCTTCGCCGGTGAAGATGATGAAGTCCTCGGCCATGCGGCTCAGATGCACCATGCCCAGCGCGACCGCATAGAGGAACGTCGCCACGAAATCGCGATCAGACGACGCATCCATGCTGTTCGAGACCACGCGCGAAAACCCGAGCGTGCGAGCCAGCAGATCGGTGTCGACGCCGTAGCTCGTGCCGGCAATCGCGCCCGAGCCGAGCGTCAGCGAGTCGGCTTCCTGCGCCGCTGTTGCCAGACGTGCGTGATCGCGACGAAGTGCCGATGCGTGAGAGAGGAAAAAATGCGCCACGAGCACCGGTTGTGCCCGGCGCAGATGCGTGTACGACGGCATCATCGCCGTGCCGGCCTGCTCCGCCTGGTCGGCGCATGCACTGACCAACTTCACGACGGCCCGCTGCAGCAGCCCGATTCGACGCCGCAGGTACAGTCTCAGGTCGAGCGAGACCTGCTCGTTGCGCGAGCGTCCGGTGTGAAGTCGCCGCCCGGGATCGCCGATGCGGTCCACGAGCTGACGCTCGACGAAGCTGTGCACGTCTTCGTCCGGTCCCGCGATCCACGATGGGTCGCGACGACCCTGCTCGAGGATGTCGCCCAGCGCCGTGACAATGGCCGACGTGTCGGCGGCGGACAACACTCCCGCGGCGGCCAGCGCCTGCGCCCAGGCGATGCTCCCCGTCACATCGTCCTCGAACAGTGCGCGGTCGAAGCCGAATGAGATGCCGAAGTCGAAGGCGGCGGGATCAGGAGCTGTATCGAACCGACCGGACCAGAGTGTCACGCGAGATTCACCACTTCCATGTTGTTGGGATCGAGGACCGCGCATCGCCCGTCCACGACGGTCAAGTGAACGACACCGGTCTGTCCGCCGAGAGCGGCGCGCGCGGTGTGGAGGACGGTCGCGGCAGGCGCATCGTACACGATCGTGCGCCCGTCGCCGGAGGTCTCGAAACGACCAACACCGTGCCGACCAGCGATGAGCGCGAGACTCTCCAGCATTTCTACTGGTGGCATCGGCACATCATTGATGGCAACGGGCACTCCAGCCTCGAATCGAATCTCGAGATATGCGGCGTCGTTGGACGAAGCCGCAGCCCGGCGGGCCAGCTTCGGAAGGCCCTCTGCGTCAGCAAACCCGATCGTCCGGCCCCAGAGGTTCTCGTCGATCCGACAGCCGTCATCAGAGGCATTCCGCGGCGCAATGCCACGTGCGCGCGCGTACGCCATCAACTCAAGCGGGTTCATCTGCCACTCACGGGCCGGCGCCAGCATCGTGACACCCGAATCGAGCGCGTGAAAGGCCGCATCAATCGAATGATCCGACGAGGCGTGCGCCACTATCGAAGCTCCTTCGATGCGGGCCACCTCGAGCAACTTGCGTGCGATGAGCGGAGCAGGCAGTTCCCCCACGAGCGGGATAGCGTCCGGCACGCGCGGGCCGCCCTCGAGTGATGGCAGGAGAAACTCCCGCACCAGCTCTTCGCGGGCGTCGATCGCGTGGGCACGACGCGCACCGCACGACAACGCACGGCTGCGGATGCCGGCCAGATCCTCACGCTGCCCGATGTCGAGCGTCACCGTCACGACCTCAGCACCAGTGGTCTCAGAGAGCCAGTGAACTGCGTTCGACGACTTGAACCCGCCTGAATAGGCCAGCACGATCGTGCTCATGTCTGTGACATCTCCTCGAGGCGCTTGACCAGGGCCCGCGCGCGGCGCGCGTCCGGGGTGATGATGAGAATCGTGTCTTCTCCCGCCAGCGTACCCACGACATCAGGCAACTCGGCGCCATCGAGCGCCGCACACAACGACTGGGCGTGACCCAGACCGGTCTTCAGCAGCACGAGTTGCTGGACGCGATCGATGCGCCGCAGCTGCGACGCGAGCGCCCGCTGAAACAGCGCTTTGGCGGTATGGCCGTTGACCTCGACGCTGCCCTGCGGCCGATAGGCGCCGTCAGCACCGCCTTTGACGAGACCGAGCTCCCGTATATCCCGCGACAGCGTCGCCTGCGTGACGTCGAAGCCGGATGCCCTGATCATCAGTCGGAGCTGTTCCTGGCTCCTGATCGGCTCGTGGCGCACGATGTCGAGGATGGCGCTCTGTCGTCTCGCTTTCATAGCTGTGTCTTTTTCCGTCTCCGAAAAGACAGCATAACTCAAAACTTGACTGTTTATACATTCGAATGTATAAATATTCCTTTTGGCACTGACCTCGATACGATGGCCCTGATACCCTCCGTTGAACGTGATCGCGCCGGCGCGGCGGAACAGTCGCTCACGCGCGTCGCCATTGCCGGCGCCACCGGCTACGCCGGACAGGAACTGGTGCGCATCCTCGCACGGCATCCGCGCGTCAGGCTGACCGCCGCGATGTCCTCCGGGGCGACCAGCGCGCCACGGCCACTGCCGGCGCTCGCCCGTATCTGGGATGGCGCCGTGCAGCCGCTCGACGTCGATCGCCTCGTGAGCGAGGCTGACGTCATTTTTCTCGCGCTTCCCGAGGCGGCGTCGGCGGAACTGGCGCCCAAGCTTCTCGAGCGCGGCGCCCGAGTGATCGATCTGTCAGGCGCCTTCCGCATCCGCAACGCGTCGGATCGTGAGCGGTGGTATCCAGCGACGACGGCTCTTCCCGAAGGCACCGTCTACGGATTGACCGAGGGTCACCAGGCCGAGATCCGCACGGCGCGCCTCGTGTCGAATCCCGGGTGCTATCCAACAGCAGCGCTTCTGGCGCTCGAACCGCTGCACCGCGCCGGGCTGCTCACTGGCTCGGTCGTCGTCGACGCGAAGTCGGGCGTGTCGGGCGCTGGCAAAACGCCATCCGAGCGGACGCACTTCTCGGAGAATCACGGCAGCGTTGCTGCGTACGCCGTGTTTCAGCACCGCCATACGGCGGAGATCGAGCAGGAGCTCGGCACGAATGTCACGTTCGTGCCGCATCTCGTGCCGCTCGATCGCGGGATCCTCGAGACGATCTACGGCTCCCTGAAACCCGGAACGACCGAGCAACAGGTCGCCGATGCGTTCGCCGCCGCGTACGCCGATGCGCCGTTCGTGCGGCTCACCGGCGGAGCCTTGCCTGAGATCAAACACGTCGCGCACACCAACTTCTGCGATATCGGCTGGAAGGTCGATCAGGAGCGGAATCGCATTGTCCTGGTGGCGATCATCGACAATCTGCTCAAGGGCGCGGCAGGGTCCGCGGTGCAGAACCTCAACGTCATGCTGGGGCTCGACGAACGGACGGGCCTGCTGTGAACCGGACCCCTGCTGCCGCGCGCACGCGCGGCGGAAAGAAGCCAGCGCTCGTGCTGAAGCTTGGCGGGGAGCTCCTCGAGCAACCGGGCGATCTCGGCACTATCGCGAAGGCCATCGCGAAGCTGGCCGAGCACGCCGCGCTGGTCGTCGTTCACGGTGGCGGCAAGGAGATCGACGCCGCCCTCAATGCGGCAGGAATCCCGAAGCAGCAGGTGGATGGACTGCGGGTCACCGATGCCCGCACGCTCGACGTCGTGGTATCCGTCCTGGCGGGTGCGATCAACACACGCCTGGTCGCGGCCGTGCGTCGCGCCGGTGCCGAACCTGTCGGGTTGACCGGCGCCGACGCGACCGTGGCAACGATGAAGCGGGCAGCGCCGATTGTTTCTGTGGCCGGGGAGCGTGTCGACCTCGGACTGGTCGGCGCGCCGGCAGGCAACGGTGCTCCACGTCTGCTGACGGATCTGATGTCGCGCGGATACGTGCCCATAGTCGCGTGTATTGGTGCCACGCGCGACGGTCAGCTGCTCAACGTCAACGCGGACACGCTGGCGTCCCATCTCGCCGCGGCACTGCGGGCACGGCGTCTCGTGATCGCGGGCGGGACCTCAGGCGTGCTGGACGAGCAGGGAGAGACCATCGAGCGTCTCACGACGCGCGAAGCCGCACGCATGGTGAAGGCGGGCACGGCGAACAAGGGCATGGTGGCCAAGCTGCAGGCGTGTCGCGCAGCGCTCCAGGCCGGTGTTGGCGATGTGGTGATCGCCAATGGCAGGAAGACTCGGCTCGGCACCCTGGCCGATTCTTCGACTCGTCTCACAGGGTGCACGCAGGTGGTGCGATGAAAACGACCCTCGACAGCATACAGGCCCGCGAATCCCAATACGTCCTCCACACCTACCGTCGTCAGCCGGTGGCGTTCGTGCGTGGCAATGGACCGCGTCTGTACGACGTCGACGGCCGTGAGTACCTCGACTTCGTGTCCGGGATCGGGGTGGCCTCGCTTGGCCACGCGCATCCCGGCCTCGCGGCAGCGGTGGCCGATCAGGCATCGACGCTGCTGCATACGTCGAACCTGTACTACCATCCCTTCCAGGCGGAAGCAGCGGCGCGCCTCTCGACGCTTTCCGGCCTGTCGCGCGTCTTCTTCTGCAACAGCGGCGCAGAGGCCAACGAAGCCTGTCTCAAGTTCGCGCGACGTTTCTGGCACACCCAGGGCGTCAGCAATCGGACCTCTTTCGTTGCGATTGAAAACTCGTTCGCCGGACGCACGATGGGCGCACTGTCGGTCACATGGGACGAACATTACCGGACACCATTCGAGCCGCTGCTCGGGCCCGTCACGTTTGTCGACCCTAGCTCTCCTGACGCTCTCTATGCTGCGGTCACCGACCGCACGGCCGCAGTGATCGCCGAGCCCATTCGCGGAGAGGGTGGCGTGCGCCCGCTCCCCCGCGCCTTCTCCGATGCCATCGCTGATGCCTGCCGTCGCACCGGGACGCTGCTCATCGCCGACGAAGTGCAGACGGGACTCGGACGGACGGGTCATCCATTTCACTTTCAGGCACTCGGTTGGGAGCCGGATCTCGTGTCGGTTGGCAAGGCACTCGGCTCGGGTGTCCCGGTCGGTGCGGCTCTCATCTCGGAGCGGGTCGCCAAGACGATCTCCGCAGGTGATCACGGCACGACATATGGCGGGAATCTGCTCGCCACTCGCGCCGCGACCTTCTTCCTCGAAGAGCTCATGGACCGGGGGCTTCTCGATCACGTGCGCGCCGTCGGCGATCACCTCGAGCGCCGCCTGCGCACCCTCGCGCTCAAGCATCCGGTTATCGCCGAGGTGCGTGGGGCTGGTCTCATGCGAGGTGTGGAACTGCGTGTCGATGCCACGCCGGTTGTCGATTTGGCGCGCGAGCGGGGACTGCTCGTGAATCGCACGAATGAGAAGGTCGTGCGGCTTCTTCCGCCACTGACGATCACAGCCGCGGACCTCGATGCCGGCATCGACATCCTGGACGGCGTTTTGGCGGAAGTTCCCGCCGAGGTGCACGCATGAGCCCCACCCTGATTGGTGTTGACGAATTGAAGTCACGACCGGCAGCGGTCGAAGTGGCCGACCAAGACGTGGTCGGCGTCGAGTCGATCGTGCGCATGGCGTGCGACGCAGACATCGACGCGATCCATCGGCTGGTGTCGACTCACATGACCGAGGGACGGCTCTTGCCACGAAGCCGTGAAGACATCGCGGCTCGTATCGCGCGCTTCATCGTGGCGGTCGAGAACGGACGAGTTGTTGGTTGTGCCGATCTCGCCCCTCTGAGCCGGCGGGTTGCAGAGGTGCGCTCGCTGGTCGTGGCGGGTGGCGCCCGCTCGTGTGGAGTCGGCCGCCGCCTCGTGCGGGAACTCGAAAAACGCGCCCTCGCCTCGGACTTCGAGTCGTTGACGGCGTTCACCCACACGCCGGGATACTTCGTTCAGCTCGGCTTCTCGATCGTGCCGCACACCTGGGTGCCGGAAAAGATCGAGGCCGACTGCCGCACGTGTGCCCAGTTCCGCCACTGTGGACAGTACGCGGTGATGTTGCCGCTCATTCGCGTGCAGGCAACGCAGGTGCCTGCCCATTCCGCCCATGCCTGAAGCAACCACCGTTCGGGATTTGACGATCACGCCCATTGAAGGGGGCGTCACGGCACCCGCAGGTTTCCAGTCGGCTGCGCTCCACTGTGGAATCAAGGCCAAAGCCAATGCGCTCGATCTGACGGTGATTGTGGCCGACACGGCAGCATCTGCGGCCGGGCTCTTCACGACCAACCTCGCGCAAGCGGCGCCGGTGCTCGTATCGAAGCAGCATCTCGCGCGCAGCGGTGGCGTCGCGCGGGCGATTGTCGTGAACAGCGGTTGCGCCAACGCCTGCACCGGCGACCAGGGAATGTCGGATGCGGCCCGCATGGCCGCCGACGTCGCGACCGCCCTCGCGTGCGATTCGAGCGAAGTGCTCGTCGCCTCCACCGGGGTGATCGGCGTCAACCTCAAGATGGACCGCGTCTCCTCGGGGATTCGGGGTGCCGTCGCAGCGCTGGCCCGTGGCAAGGGCAGCGAGACGGCGCGCGCCATCATGACGACGGACCCGTTTCCCAAGGAGTGCGCCGTCACGGTCCAGACGGCGCGCGGCTCGTTTACCGTCGGCGGCACCGCGAAGGGCTCAGGCATGATCGAGCCCAACATGGCCACGATGCTCGCCTTTCTCACGACTGACGCGCGCGTCAGTCCGGCGCTGCTCGATCGCGCGTTGCGCGAGTCCGGTCGCGACACGTTCAACGCCATCACCGTTGACGGCGAGTGCTCGACCAACGACTCCCTGTTTGCCCTGGCATCAGGCGCGAGCGGTGTCACGGTCGATGACGAGCTCTACCCCGCTCTCATCGAAGCGTTCCTTGCCGTGTCGAGAGAGCTCGCGATCGGCATCGTACGCGGTGGTGAGGGCGCAACCAAGTTGATCAACATCACCGTCCGCGACGCGCGCAGCATCGACGATGCGCGTCAGGTGGCACGCACGATCGCCAATTCTCCACTGGTCAAGACGGCCGTTCACGGCGCCGACCCGAACTGGGGCCGCATCGTCGCCGCTGCCGGACGGTCGGGTGTGAAGTTCGACGTGCAACGTGCCACCGTCCATGTCGGCAACGTGCTGCTGTTCGAGAACGGGCTGCCGCACGACGATGCTGCGCCACGCGCGGCCGAACACCTGACGGGTAAGGAGATCCAGATCGAGGTCAGTCTCGGGACAGGCGGACACCAATCGGCCACCATCTGGACCTGCGATCTGAGCGCCGAGTACATCCGCATCAACGGCGAGTACCGTACGTAATGGAGAGCCGCGCGCAGACACGATTCGGCAAGGACTTCCTGTCGATTCTCGATCTGTCGTCTGACGATCTCGACCGACTGCTGCGCATCTCCGCCCAGATAAAGGCCGACCGCCGGCTGGGCCCGAGAGCGCCTTCTGCCACGGCGCTGGCCGGGATGCACGTCGCACTGCTCTTCGAGAAGCCCTCGCTCCGCACTCGTTCCACATTCGAGATCGCCATTCGCGAGCTTGGCGGCGACACCCTGCATCTGCCGTCGTCGTTGGCCGAAGGCACACGGGAACCGCTGCAGGACATCGCTCGAAATCTGGAGCGCTGGGTCCGTGCACTGGTCATCCGAACTTTTGCCCAGGAAAAAGCGGCGACACTGGCGGCCGCCGGACGCGACCTTCACGTCATCAACGCTCTGACCGACGAGGAACATCCTTGCCAGGCGCTCGCCGACGCGTTGACGATGCGAGAGCGATGGGATGATTGCCGCGGTCGCACGATCGCGTTCATCGGTGATGGCAACAACGTCGCCACGTCCCTCGTTCAGGTGTCGTGCATGTTGGGCGTCTCCGTGCGCGTCGCCTCACCTCCGGGTTACCAGCTGCCGGACAACGTCGTGAACGCGGCCATGCAGGTCGCTCGAGACGGCGCCACGGTCACTCGCTTCACCGAACCACGTCGCGCTGTCGCCGATGTCGATGCCGTCTACACGGATGTGTGGACGTCGATGGGCGAGGAGGCAGAGGCAGCCGACCGTCGTCGAGTATTTGCACCATACCAAGTGAACGGCGGCCTCATGGCGGCCGCGCACGGCGACGCGATCTTCATGCACTGCCTGCCCGCACACCGGGGTGAAGAAGTGACCTCCGACGTCATCGACTCGTCGGCGTCAGTGGTCTTCGATCAGGCAGAGAACCGGCTCCACACGCAGAAAGCCTTGTTGTCGATGCTGGTCGGCTAGAATTCACTCGTGAAGGCCTGGCTGGCGCATTACGACCAAGACGTCCCGCAGACGCTCGCCCCGTATCCCGACCGCACGCTCGTCGACTATCTGACCGGGCTCGCCCGCGATCACGGTGAGAAGACGGCGCTGCTCTTCAAGGGCACGACCGTCTCGTACGGTCAGCTCGAGGCCGAGAGCACTGCGTTCGCGGCTGCCTTGTGGACGCTTGGTGTACGCAAGGGCGATCGAGTGGGGCTGCTGCTCCCGAACTGCCCGCAATTCCTCGTCGCGCAGTTCGGCGCGTGGAAGGTCGGGGCAATCGCCGTTGGCGTCAATCCAACCTACAGCGAGCGCGAGCTCGAGCAAATGCTCGACGCGATTCGCGTCAAGGCGATCGTCACGCTGACGCCATTCTATGGACGCGTGAAGCGCGTGCAGGCACGCGTCGGCCTGCCCCACGTCATCGCGACGTCGATCAAGGAGTACCTCCCCCCGGTTCTGCGCGTGCTCTTCACCCTGTTCAAGGAACGCAAAGACGGTCATCGCATTCAGATAGGGCAAGGCGACCTCTGGCTGAGCGACCTCATTCGCGCGAACCGCACGGCGCCGCGACCACAGGTAACCGTCGGCCCGGACGATCAGGCGGTGATTCTGTCGAGTGGCGGCACGACCGGGACTCCAAAGGGCGTTGTCGGCCTTCATCGGCATTACGTCGCGGCTGGCAGGCAGCTCTATGAGTGGACCAAGTCGGCGAAAAGGCCGTGGGTCGACGTCATCATGCTGCCGCTGCCCTTGTTCCATGTGTATGGCAACGTGGGCGTCCAGCCAATGGCCTTTCTGGGGCCCAACCCGATCTCGCTCGTGCCCAATCCCCGCGACATCGACGATCTGCTCAAGACGATCCAGGCGGTGAAGCCAGCGTTCTTCAACGGGGTGCCGACGCTGTACACCGCGATCCTGAACCACCCGAAGGTTCGAGCGGGGAAGATCGACCTGAGCTCGATCAAGCTGTGTTTCTCAGGTTCTGCCGCCCTCATGGCCGAGACGAAAAAACAGTTCGAAGCGAAGACCGGCGCACGGCTCATCGAAGGCTATTCGCTCACCGAAGGCATGATGGCGTGCCTCGTGAACCCGGTTCAGGGCACGAACAAGATTGGATCGATCGGTCTGCCGCTACCCGACGTCGACGTCCGAATCGTCGATGCCGAAACAGGGCTCGTAGATCTGGCGGTGGGTGAAGTCGGCGAGCTGATCATGCACGCCCCGCAGTACATGTCCGAATACTGGAACAACCCGGCGGAAACCGCGGATACGCTTCGAGGCGCCACCGACGGCCGTCTCTGGCTGCACACCGGAGACCTCGCCTATATCGACGCGGATGGGTACGTGTTCCTGGTCGACCGCAAGAAGGACATGATGAAGACGAGCGGATTTCAGGTGTGGCCGCGGGAGATCGAAGAGGTCATCGCCACACACCCGGCCGTGCTCGAGGTCGGCGTGGCCGGAGTTCCTGATGCCACGAAGGGAGAAGTGGCCAAGGCCTGGATCGTTCTCAAGCGCGATGCCGCCGCACCGACCGCGCAGGAGATTCGGTCCTATTGTCGCGAGCGGCTGGCGCCCTACAAGGTGCCGGCACACGTCGAGTTCCGCACGGAACTGCCGAAGACGATGGTGGGAAAGGTCCTGCGGCGCGTGCTCGTGGCAGAGACGGTGCGACCTAGCTGAGGGTGCTCGCCTCACCTGCCGGCAGGATGGTCACACCTGCCTCGGTCAGGGCAGCACGCACGCGTGATGCCAGGAGCGCCGCGCCTGGCGTATCTCCGTGCATGCAGACCGTCTCGACCTCGAGCGCGATCCGTGAACCATCAATCGCCGTGACCGTATGTTCGCGTGCCATGGAGACGGCCCGCTGGACGACGATCTCCGCATCCTCGATGACTGCTCCGGGGACATGCCTCGGCGCGAGAGTGCCATCAGGCTGATACGCGCGGTCGGCGAATCCCTCGCGAGCCGTCCGAAGCCCGGCACGTTGCCCTGCTGCAATCAACTGGGACCCAGGCAATCCAAACAGGATCAGCGTAGGATCCACGGCCGCGGTTGCGCGCGCGATGGCATTCGCCAGTGCGGAATCTCGAACCGCCATGTTGTAGAGCGCACCGTGCGGCTTCACATGCTGCAGGCGGACTCCTTGCGCGGCAGCGACGGCTGCAAGTGCGCCGATCTGGTACACGACGAGGTCCTCGACTTCTCGGTCTGTCGCGCGCATCTCGCGCCGGCCGAAGCCCACGAGGTCGGGAAGACCTGGATGGACGCCGACCGCCACGCCATGTCGCCGGGCCAGTGCCACGGTCTCACGCATGATTCCAGGGTCGCCGGCGTGGAACCCGCAGGCGATGTTGGCTGACGTAATGACAGGCATCAGCAGCGCGTCCTGGCCGAGCTTATAAGCGCCGAATGACTCGCCTACGTCGGCATTCAAATCAAGGCGCATCTCTGTGAAGACAGTCGTGTAATTCTTCCCACGTTCCTGCGCGCCCTCGAAGCTCGGATCGGTTGTTTTTACTGAGGAAATTGGGCGGCATGTGCATTGCCTCTTTACGTCGGGTCGGCCTGTGGTTTACGGCAGGGCGCCGTAAATGCTGGGGGGAGCCAGGCTGGCATTTGCAGGATGGGGCACCTTAACGGGCGCCCCGTCCTGTATTCTTTTTCGGCCTTAGACGCCCGCCCCTTCCGGATACTCCAAAGCGAGTTTGAGTTCACGGGCCAGCGAATCGACGGTTGTACCCGCGCGCTTCCAGACGCCCTCGCTCTCGAATCTGACGTTCCCGATTCGACGCCCCCACGGGGCTATCACTCGGCCAATCGCCCGATAGTCGCTGCGATCGGCATGCTCCTGGTCGAGTCGTCGCACCACATCGGGCGCCACTCGAATGAAGGCACGCAGCGCCGTCGCTGACTTGATGCTGTATTTGCGGCCATTCCACGCTACACCAAAGACGACCGAGACCTGTTTGAAGTAGTTCACGAAGAATTTCTTCGAGTCCTCGCGAAAGTCGGCCGACTTGCGCGGTCCTCCGAACGCGTCGCTGGCAAACAACTTCTTCAGTTCCTGCGCGAGCGGCGCCTGCGCCACGCGCCCATGGCCCACGCCGAGCAGCTTGATCTCGCCGTGCAGCGGCGAGTCCTCTCGATCGTTCAATGCGCGGACGACGTCATGCGCGGCGGCCAGAGCATCGTCCCGGTACAGCTGACGCCCGGAGAGGCTGACCAGGTGTGACGCATTCAAACGCGTGTGCTTCGCATTGATCGTCACAAACATCTGCACGACGTGGTCTTCCGGCAAACGATCGAAAATGATCGCCGGCACTGTGAAGTCCTCGTCCTTGATGTTGTCGATGTCGGCGTGCAAGGCAAGCAAGCGGTGCTGACCGTCAATGGCGCGAAGGATGCCCTCGCGTTCCGGAACCTTGAGACGACCGATCGAGGCGCCCTCGGACACCGGCTCGAACGTCAGCTTCTCGTCGCACGAGATGATCACGGCGCCGGCGATCGAAGGAAGATCTCGCGCCTGCCGGCATTGCTCGTAGTACTGCACGAGTTCGTCGATCTTTCGCCTGATGATCTGCCGCTGGTAGGCCTTCTCGCTCGAGGCGATGCGGCGTTCGAGCAGATCCCAGTTCACCTTCGACGGCGTCTTCTTGTTGCCCCCACGGACCGGTTGCCCGGACTCACCGTAGTTGAGCACTTCGAAGCGCACAAGCTTGTCAATGTCTCCAGCGGTCAGCGAGGCCTGATAGAACCGTACCCCGAACTGCTGCATACGGATGGCGGCGACGTTAATCATTCGTTTATTTGTCCGTCTGGGAAGATTCCGTTCACAGAAGAGGCGAATTGTAGCGGCCACTCGCCCTGAATCTCAACCCGTTTCTGGAGGTTTTCCGCCCGAGTCCAGCTCGTCCACAGAGACCATTCTCTGGTCCAACTCATGGCATGGCTTGAAGTTAGTGCCGCTAACACGAAATTGACCTCGACAACGAATTCGTGTCTTTTGCCAGATGGGTGTGTTGGACACCTGAACCGGATGTCGGCCGAAGCCTACCCGGTATGTGAAGGAACGAGGGTCCCGGAATACGGCGGCGCCAGACTCCGGAGGATCCTGTCCTTGAGCTTGACCAACCCGAACAGGAACACGCAGAAGCAGAGATACGACAGAACAGCCTGCTCGAACGTGAGGGTCTTGTGCAGCCAGAGGCTTGCCACCCCGTAGACCATCTCGACGTGGACCCAGTAGACGAAGAGGGAGGCAACGCCGAAGTCACGTAGCGGCGACCAGCCGCGAAAGATCGCATTCCACGCATAGCCGAAGGGGATCGCCGTGAATAGAACGCCAAGCCTCACGAAAAAGAACGTGGGCGACCCCGTCCAGTAGGTCGTGTCGGCGTAAATCGGGGGCAGATAGGTCGCGAGATATCCAATCAGGGAGATGAGTGGCCCCGCAACAGCCATGGCTTTGAGCAGCCGCCGCTCGTCCTCATCGGTTCGTGCATGGTCGAGCCAGAGTCCGATGGCGAGCCCACAGAGGAGAAACGCCAGCCACGGAAACAAGGTGAACGCTCCGGAGCCGGTCACCGCCGTGAAGTACCACTCAACGGGGTAAGGGAGTGCCGCAACGGAGGGTGCCGTCCCGACCAGGGGGGTGACCACCACGAACCCCAGTGCGACCAGCATCAGCACCGGACCCCGCCAGACGTTCCGCGACACAGAGCCCCACGCGATTGCACCTACCACCATGGAGAGACCCATGACATTCAGGATGTCGACCTTCAGAAGCGTTTCGGGAAAAGGTCCGCCGCTGATGAGAAAGGACTGAAGGCGGAAGAGAAACGCGAGACCGAGTATCTGCCAGCCTCTCCGTCGCGCGAGCGCCGCGGTTTGCGAGGTGGTCAGCCCGCGGCGGAGCCGGGACCCTGCCGCGAGAGCCATCGTCACACCCGCGAGAAACAGAAACAATGGAGCGCTGTATCCGCCGATGGCGATCGCCCACCGGTAAGGCAGCTCAGGTCGATCGATCGCGCGGACCCACGCGTCGAACAGGTGCGCCTCCACCATGATCAACACGGCGAGGCCACGCAGCCAGTCGAGATATCCTCTGCGGCTCAAGGCAGGATCAAGGATCGCTGAAATCGCGAGTGACCGCGACATGCCGCGGTCTGCGATCACCGCCCTCCCTTAGCGGGCGGCCGGCTGCTCCAGTCCCGATGTCGTTCCCGCACCTGGTTTGCGCGGGCCGAACAACGCCGCGATGATGAGCCACCCCACGGGCAGCGCCAGCAGCATGTAGCTGAGGAACTGACCGTAGCGTCCGTCAGGACCGTACGGTTCCGTGGCCCAATGCAATGCTTCGCTGCCCGGGAAGAGGTTCGCCTCGGTCAGTTCGTGCAGGCCGTAGATGAGCAACTGCACCACGAACACCGCAAGGAACACCGCCGTGACCTGGAAGAAGAGCGCGAGATTCACGCGATGGCCGTAACGCGACCATAACCAGGCGACAAACGCCGCGCACAAAGTACCTGCGGCGGCGCCGATGATGATGTTCATCCCCGCCTCCTGAAACAGCAGCGTTCCCATCAACAGCGCCGTTTCCATTCCTTCGCGAGTAATCATCAGCAGCGTAAACAGGAATACGCCGGTGAACGCCTTCGCACCAGTCTGCAACGCAGACGACTCGAGGCGCGTTTCGATCTCGTGCTTCAGGCGTCGAGCATGACGCCACATGTGCACGATGAGCGTCGCCACGAGCACCGCGGCAACCAACGCCAGCACACCTTCCCAGAGCGCCTGATTGGAAGCCTGCTGAAACAGTATTGCGGCACCGATGCTCACGAGGATCGAGACGCCGATGCCCCAGTGCACCGCGGGAACCAGACCGGGGCGCCCGGTCTTCCTCAGGTACGCCAGGCTGATAGCGACGATGAGAAACGCTTCGAGCCCTTCGCGCAGCGTGATGACAAAGGCCTGTAGCATAGAAGCCCCACTAAACTGAGATCGAGTCTCAAGTCTATTACGGCTGCTGCCGTGGAACAACCCGTCGTCCGAACGACGCCGCAGCACGAACACCCCCGGGGAAACCTCGCCTCCTTCGAGGCAGTCAGGCTTCCCGGGAGTTTGTCAAGTTGGCCGTAAGGTTGTCGTTTTTTGGAATTGCTACTGGATAGGAATCGTCCAGAAGTAAACCGTCCGTCCGTTGACATTCAACGTTTCTCGCGGTTTCCGCTCGGTCCCGTCGGCACTCATGTCGAACGCGTGAGAAACGATTCGCGTGCCCGGCTTGAGCTCTTTATTCAGTTTTGGGATGAGCTTCACATTGAGCGACGGAAGCAGATACAGGGTGACCACGGTCGCTTCGCTGATGTCGGTGGTGAACAGGTCCTGATTGAGGAACCTGACCCGGTCTCCGACGCCAGCTGTCTTGAGGTTCTCGGTGGCTTCCTTGATTCGCTGCGGGTCAATGTCGATCCCGACCCCCCGCGCCCCGTAGGTCTTGGCCGCGGTGATCGGAATGCGCCCGTCTCCCGATCCCAGGTCGTAAATCACGTCATTCTTCGTGACCTTGGCCAATTTGAGCATCGCGTCCACGACCTCCTGCGGAGTCGGGACGAAGATCACGTCTGGCGAGCGCAGTTGCTGTTGCGCCCCCGCAGGAACGACAGCGGTCGTGACCAGGATCGCCAGGATCAGGATCAGTCTGCGAGCAGTCATGGGCCTCCTTCAGGTGAATGCGTGAAGGAGGGATTATCTACCAGCTTTTGCGAAGCTGGCTATGGGCTGGCGCCAAAAAAGGCCGCCAGCTCAGGGATGAGTACGGGGTGCGCGGCGCTCGCGCAGCGTGGGTACCACGCCAATCAGGCGGTGCCACAGCGCACGGCTGGGCTGCACGACAAGCGCCTGCCAGGCGGGTTTGGCAGCCTCGTCAACAGGCTGATCCGTGCTCCGCCGACCCTGAACGTGGCTGAACTCGTCGCGATATTCAGAGGAGGACGCCACGATGGCCGCGATCCCCTGGATCGTTCCGCCCGTGCGGCGATCGCCCTGCGGGAAGAGCCGACAGAACTCCTCGACGGTATCAACCGGATCCAGATCGACCGCCAGCGCGTACGCACGGATCCACGCCCGCGCATACAGGCCCCGTGGCCAACCGGTCAGATCGTTCTTCTCGAGTCCTGCGAGCAGCTCCGGCCGGATTCGAAGATTGGTAGCAATTTCCTCGATTGACACACGATTGCGCGTACGGAACCGCCGCAACCGAGTTACGAACATCTCCTGAGGGTTCATTGTGGTCTCCAGTTAGCCCTAGAGAACCAGAGCAATTCCCACGCCTTCGGACCCAATAGCGGGTGCGGCGCTTTCTCCTTCCAGCAAGGAGACTTAGAGGACTCGACGAAACTGTAACCAGGACGGCGTGCTCCGAATTCGCCCTCTTGGATTACGAATTTCAGAATGCAGAATTCGAGCCCGCACTCTGTCGTAACGCCGATCTCCCGTTTCTTGAACGGGGGCTAACCGAGGTTGGGGACCGCGCCTCCAAGGTAGGCGGCGAGTTGGGTGAGTTCGAACTGCAGGCCGGTGTAGAACGGACCGAACTCCGCGTACTTCGCGCTCGCTTCATCGAAGCGCATCTCGTAGATCAACTTCTTGAACACCAACGGATCCTGGGCGAACAGATCGACGCCCCATTCCCAGTCGTCGTAGCCGATCGATCCGGAAATCACCTGGGTGACCTTCCCTGTGTAGTGGCGGCCAATCATTCCGTGCTCGCGCATCATCGCGGCGCGGCGCTCGAACGGTTCTGAGTACCAGTTCACGCTCTCTCCGCGACGCTTGTTCATCGGGTAGAAACAGACGTAACGCGCGCGCGGCAGCTCGATGAAGAGTCGCCCCATCACACGTTGCCGCTGCGTTTCCATCTCCGCATCGAACGCACGCTCGAATTCATCGCTTCCTGGCTTGTGCGTCGCGCCGAGTTGCTCGTGCAGCTTCCCTGTCATCTCGTACATGCCGAGCTCGACGATCGACACATACGACGTCGTCGGCTCGAGATACCCGCTCAGTTCGGTGCGCGACAATGCCAACTGCGTCTGCGCGAGCTGCTCGAAGCCGCGACGGAAACAGATGAACATCAAGTCCGCCTTGTGTCCGAGCATCTGCACGGCGGCCGTCGATCCCGCATCAGGTACCGCCAGCGCGCTCGTCGCCTCGTCTGAGATGCGCTGGAGGTCGGATTGGCTTGCGCCGCGGAGACGATCCCAGCGAACCCGATACATCAGGTGCAGGATGCTCCAGCCTTCGAGTGACTCGGGAACGAGCGGATTGTGCATGTGCGGAATGTTACTCCCTGGCTCTCGGCTCTGGGCTCTCGACTCAGGACGTGGCGTGCCCCGCCGCCTCGACCGCTTTGCCCTTCGAGCGGAAGAAGCGTGCCGCCAGCCAGTCTCGCGAGTCGGCCAGGATCTCGTAGACAGTTGGAATCACCAACAGCGTGAGCAGCGTCGACGTCACGACACCGCCGATGACCGTGATGCCGAGCGGAGCGCGGAAATCACCGCCTTCGCCGCTTCCCAGTGCCACCGGCACCATCCCCGCTACGAGAGCGAACGTCGTCATCAGAATCGGACGCAGGCGTACACGGCCGGCCTGGATGAGTGCCTCGCGCCGTTCCATGCCAGCTTCTTCGGACCACTTGGCGAAGTCGATCAGCAGGATGGCGTTCTTCGCCACGATGCCCACCAGCAGGATGACGCCAATCATGCTCATGATGTTGAGCGACTCACCGGTGAGCATGAGGGCGAGCATCACACCGATCAGCGACAGCGGCAGCGACAGCATGATCGAGAACGGCTCGAGGAACGAGCCGAACTGCACGACCAGCACGAAGTACATCAACAGAATCGCGACGCCGATGGCGACGAACATCTGCGTGAAGATCTCCTGCTGTTCCTCCGTCTCACCTCCCTGACTGAGCGAGTAGCCGGCGGGAAACGTGATCGTGTTCTGCACACGGGCCATCGTGTCGCCGACGACCGCTGAGAGCGGGCGATTCTCGGTATTGGCCTGGACCACGATGACTCGATCGCGATCGAGATGGTCGATGCGAGCGGGCCCGATCGAGGGCGTCACGCGCGCCACCTGTCCGAGCGGGATACTGCGATCGTTGTCGCTTCCGACCAGGAGAGGCAACGACTCGAGATCGGCAACGACGCTCCGCGACTCGGGCGCGAGCCGGATCGTGACGTCTCGCGTCTCACCGGACGGATCGATCCAGTCGCCGACATCGATGCCGGCAAACGCCGGCCGCAGTGCCTGCGCCACCTGCCCGACGGTCACGCCGAGCGAGCCCGCCAGCGCGCGATCGAGTTGTACGTCGAGCTCTGGCTTCTGACCCTTGGTCGAGAGACCAACGTCGACCGCGCCCGGTACTTTCCGCATCTCGTCGGCAACGGCCTGCGCCAGACGCGTGAGCTCCGACGCATCGGGCCCGCGTACCTGCAGCTGAATCTGCTTCTCTCCCGGGTTGAATCCCGTGCTGATCGAGGAGGTCAGGCCACCGAGACGATTCAGGTCGGAGCGGAGGCCCGCCACGATATCCAGCTGCGAGCGTTCCCGTTCGCTCTTCGGTGACAGCTTGACGTAAACCACACCCTCGTCGACCGCATCCCCTTGTCCCCCGACCGACGTGTACACGTATTGAACTTCCGGCCGCAGGCGCGCGAGGCGTGACACCTCCTGCGCCTTCAACTGTGTGTAAGCGAGGTTCGATCCGGGTGGCGTCTCGATATCGATGGCAAACTCGGACGTATCCATCTCCGGCACGAATCCAGCGCCCACGATTCCGAGCGCCGGCAGCGCAAGCGCGGCAACGAACGTCGCGACCGCGAGCCCAACCATCGAGTAGCGATGGTCGAGCGCCCACGCGATCACGCTCTTGTAGCGTTCGGCCTGGCGGTCGAACCACTCGTTGAAGCGCCCGAGCATCCGCGAAATGAACGAACGCTGCGCCATCGGCGTGTGCGGGTCCGGCCAGTACGCCGACAACATCGGGTCGAGCGAGAAGGAGACGAACAACGACACGAGCACCGAGCACACGATCGTCAGACCGAACGGCTTGAACCACTGGCCGGCGATCCCGCCGAGGAAGGCGATCGGAATGAACACGACGACGATCGACAACGTCGTCGCGGTGACGGCCAGGCCTATTTCATCGGTGCCGTCGAAGGCAGCCTTGTAGTGCCCCTTCCCCATCTCGACGTGGCGCACGATGTTCTCTCTCACCACAATCGCATCGTCGATGAGGATGCCGATGGAGAGTGATAGTCCGAGGAGCGACATCGTGTTGAGGGTGAAGCCATACGCCCAGACGGCGACGAAGGAGGCCAGAACGGACACGGGAAGCGCGAGGCCGGTGATGATGGTGGACCGCCACGAGTTCAGGAACAGGAAGACGACCACGACCGTCAGGCCCGCACCCTCGATGAGCGCCTGCTGCACACCGGCGACCGAGTCCTCCACGCGAACGCCGGCATCGACAACAACGCGGAGCGTCACACCGGAAGGCAGCGTCCGCTGAATCTCGGCGACGCGTGCGCGAATCTGTTCCGCAACAGCGGTCGTGCTGAACCCGGTGGACTTGAGGACATCGATGCCGACGGCGGCCTCATCGTCATAGAGGGCAAACGAGCGTGGCTCCTCGGTCGCATCACGCACGTCGGCAAGATCGCCAAGACGCACGATGCGGCCCTCCGTCTGCGAGACCACCAGCTGCCTGAAGTCCGCCGGTGAATCGAGTCGCCCCTTGAGCCTGATCGTTCGTTCATCGAGCTCGCCGGCGAGCCGTCCAACTGGAGACGCGAGGTTCTGGGCCTGAAGTGCCTGGACCACCTGCGCGACGCTGACGCCGGACGCCTGCAGGGCCCGTGGCCTGATCTCGACGACGAGCTCGCGCTCAATCGCACCAACGAGGTCGACCGACGCCACACCCGAAATCGCCCGCAGCCGCCGTGTGATGTCCGGATCGGCGATCCGCGTCAGCTCTGCTCCGCCGAGGCCCGGCGAGGACAGCGTCAACGACATGATCGGCCGATCGGCCGGATCGAACTGCGTCAGGATCGGCTCCTCCATCTCGGTCGGCAGCTCGTTGCGAATCTCGGCGATCTTGTCGCGCACCTCCTGGCTCGCCATGCGCGGATCTTTCGAAAAGTCGAACTCGACGATGATGTTGCCGAAGCTGTCGAGCGAGTTCGACTGCATGCGATCCACACCGCTGATGCCGGAGATGACCTCTTCGATGGGATCGATGACCTCACGCTCGACGACGTCCGGTGACGCGCCCGGATACGGGATCGCGATCACCACGACGGGCGCATCGATCTCGGGGTACTCGTCGGTGTCGAGCTGCACGAGGGCAACCAGCCCGAACACGACGAACAGCAGCATCGCGACGATCGTCAGGACCGGGCGCTTGATGGCGGTATCTGAGATGAACATGGCCGTAAATTCAGAATGCAGAATTCAGAAAGCTAACGCGCGCCGGCCAGTTTCACCGGCGTGCCGGGGCTGATCCCCTGCGCGGCGCCACGCAGCAGCACGTCTCCATCCTCCAGCCCTGACGCAACCTGCGCTTCTTCCCGCCGCGGGTCTCGCAGCCCGAGCGTCACGGCCACACGTTCGGTCGTGCCGTTGCGGACGCGCAGCACCCAGGGCTCCGCCTCAGTGGTGGTATTCACGGCGTTGATCGGCACAATCAACCCCTTCGCCGAACTGCTGACGACCCTGCCCTCCGCGAACAAACCCGCGACCAGTCGGCCACCGACATTCGGGATGGCGACGTAGATCGGTACCTGCCGGGTGGTCGAATCAGCCTGCGGCGCAATACGCTCTATCCGTCCGGTAAACGGACGGTCATACCCACGCACGGTGAACTCCACGTTTGCTCCCACGCGCAGGACCGAGAGATCTTCCGATGGCACGGATGCCTCGAGACGCATGGACGACGGATCGATGATACGGAACAACTCGGTACCCGGGACAACCACATCACCGGTGTTGACGCTCCGGCTCGCGACGATGCCCGTGAATGGTGCCCGGATCGTGGTGTCTCCGAGTGACCGCTCCGCGCTGGCGAGCCGCGACTTCGCATCAGCCACCGACGCCTCAGCCGCCGTGACATTGCTGCGCGCAATATCGAGCTCGCGTGCCGCCAATGCGCCGGCCTCGACGAGCCGTTCCGTGCGCTCGGTTTCGCGGCGCGCAACAGCGAGCTGATTCTCTACCGATCGTAGCGCGGAGATCGCCGACTGACGTGCGTCCTCGAGCGTGCGGGTTTCAATGCGCGCCAGCAGCGCACCGCGTGAGACGGCCTGGGCCTCCTCGACGGACACATCGAGAATCGCCCCACCGAGCTCGGCGCGAACGGTCGCCTCGCGGCTCGCCGTCAGTTCGCCCGAAATGATCGGTCCGACAATGATGGTGCCTTCCCTGACCGAAACGACGTTCTCCGCGCCGATCTGAACCGCGAGCGGCTCGGGCGGAGTTGTGGCGCCGTTGGCGCCTTCGCTGCAGGCCCCCGTCAGCACTGCAACACTCAAGAGGCAAAGTGCTGGAAGCAGTGTGGCTGACCGTCGATCACCTGTCTTGCGCATCGTGCACTTTGCATTACGCCTTGTACTCATCGAGTTCCTGCCTGTGGCTGCGTGAATTGGGCAGACGCATTCCTCAACTGCGGGTTGCCCTGATTGGGAGACGGCTGAACCGGCACCACCGGCGCCGGCTGCTGGATGATCGGATTGCCGCCGGTCGTCGGGAGCGCGTTCCCGATCGGCAGATCCGGAAGCAGCGCCACGCGCGCACGGGCGACTTGCAGGTCGCGCGCGGCCACGGCACGGTTCGCACCGGCCTGCTGGCGCTGCACGCGCGCATCGGACAGCTCGAGCTGCGTCGACACACCAGACCCGTAGCGGACATCGGCAATCTCGTACGCACGATCCGCCTGCTGCACAGTCCCCGCAGTGGATTCCCATGCGGCGCGCGCCGCCAGCAGTTCCGCCCAGGCCGAACGGGTGTCGAGAGCCGCCAGCTCCTCGATCTGTCGCTGCTGCAGACGCGATTGATCGAGCTCGGCGCGGGCAACGAGTTCGTCGCCGCGCTGCCGCCCGCCCGTGAGAATGGGCATGCTCACACCGATGCCGACCGTCCAGTTCGAGCGATCGAAGGCCGGCAGGAAGTTGTCCGGATACGCGATCCGACTGTAGCTCGAATTCAGTGACACGCTTGGCATGCGTTGGGCCTCGGTCAGCTTCAGCGTCGCCTCGCGCGTCCGCATCGTCGTATTCGCCTGCTCAACGGCGGCACGCTCGGGAAGCGACAGGCCGCCGATCGTCAGCGATGGCGTGTCGCTCGACCGCAGCGTGCTCTCGACGGCGCTGACACGCTCGACGAACACCCGCGGGGGCGGGAGGTTCTCGTCCTCGAGCCCGTCGGCCAGCTGCACGTCCATCTCAGCCGGCACGTCGAGCAGTCTCTTGAGACGCAGGTACGCCAGCGCACGATTCACGCGCTGCCGAATGAGCACGGGCTGCTGCGTGTCGCGATTGACGCGGGCACGCAGGACCTCGAACTCCGGCTGTGTGCCGGCCCGGAGCCCGGCTTCCACCTGGCGCAGCGTCGCGTCAGCCTGATCGAGCGTCGCCGCCGCGATGTTGACCAACTGATCGCTCAGCACTGCGTCGTAGTAGGCCTCGGTGACCTCGAACAACAACTGCGCCCGCGCCGTCGTCAGCCCGAGTTGCGCCGACTCACGACCGACGGCGGCCAATGTGATCTGCGCACCGTTGCGCCCGCCCGAGTACAGGTTCTGCGAGAACGACAACGAGGCGCGCCAGGTGTTGGCACGGCCGAACGGAAGATCTTCCAGCCCGCCAGGGTCGGTCGTTCCGAAGAAGCCCCCACCGACGGCGCCGCAATCGATCGCACGCTCGATTTCAGCGACGCGTGCATCCAGCGCGCCCTGAGGATTGAGCGAGAACGGAGGGCACGGTGTTGCGGTACCTCCGCTGTCGAAGACGTTGTCGAATTCAGAGGCGAGCGAGCGGTCGTAACTGGCGGCGACGGATAACTGCGGGAGCAATCCGCTTCGCGCACGAAGCTGATCGGCTTCGGCGCGCTGAATGCCCGCCGTGGCAATGGAGACGGCCTCACTCTTCGGCTCGGCCAGTGCCAATACCTGCTCGAGCGTCAGCGGTCCGGGAGGAAGCGAGGCGGCTTCCTTCGTCTGCGCGAATGCGGCGAGCGGCGTGAACAATGACAACAGCCACACAGCGGCCATCATCAGCAGCGTGGTGAATCGTCGATCATACATGTGTCTGAGAGTCCTTCCAGGTGTGCAGCCGTGCACTGTTTTTGGACGGTGAGGCCGGTCGACCCGTTCCGTCCGGAAGATCAGTGTCGCAGGATCTGAACCGGGGCTGACGGCGGCACTCGTCGCGATCGCCGTGGACGCCGCACCTTGCGGCGGCCCAGCGGTCGTTGAGTCTGCAGCCAGGCCACGTGGTCAGCAGCCAGGGAGAGAGCCCTGGTCAAATATTCGACGACCAGCGTCAGTTGGCGGTCGTCGTAGTCGTCATGCAGCCGGGCTGTGCTCTCGGCCAATCGGCGATACAGCCCCGATACATGTTTGAAGTTGCGCGACAGCGCTTCGACCCGGACGCAGCGGCGGTCTTCGGCATCGCGCAAGCGGCGAGCGAAACCGGCGCGCTCGAGTCGATCGATGACGGCAGTCATGGCGCCGGTGGTCAGGCCGGCATGCTCGGCCAGCCGTCCGGCCGTCGTCGGCCCGGCCATCTCGAGCAGGTCGAGGCACTCGAGGTCGGTCGAATTCAGGCCGACGAGTTTGGCCACCGTATCACTCAGCAACACCGACTGGGCGCCGACCTTGCGCAGCGTCTCCTCGAGCTGCTTCAAGAGTTCGCCGCGGGATGTCGAGGGCTTGGCCATTAATTTCTTATCCAAAAAGTATCTCACATATCAAGATACTTGCCTCGAGAGGCGATGCTGGTGTAGGGCCGGAGGGCGTGCAGCGGTGCCATCCCGGCCGCGCCAAATCGCCGCGTCCCGGATTAGAATCCTCGCCACCGAGGAGGCTCTCATGCGTTCTGCGCTCATGACCATCGCGGCCGCGGCCGCGCTCGTCACCGGTTCTCTGACCGTTCGCGTCAGCGCTTCGACCGGCCCCATCCCGCTCAATTGCGATCGCGCGTGCCTCGAGGGCGTCATCGAGCAGTACCTGGCGGCGGTTGTCGCTCACGACCCGTCGCGTCTGCCGCTGTCGCAGGACGTGAAGTTCACCGAGAACAGCCAGCTCCTCCAGGTCGGCGACGGCTTCTGGAAGACGGCGAGCGGCATCGGCAACTACAAACACGTCTTCGCCGACCCGGAGTTCGGACAGGTCGCGATGATGGGAACGATGCGCGAAGCGAACGCGACGATCCTCATGAGTGTTCGTCTTCGCATCGAGCTGGGGCGCATCACCGAGATCGAAACGGTGTTCTTCAAGCCAGGCGGTGGCGGACCGAACAACATCGAGGGACTGGACAAGAGCAAGCCGGAAGACATCTGGTTCCGATCGATCCCGCCGCCGCAGCGCCTGCCGCGCCAGCAGATGATCGCGATCGCCGATGCCTACTTCACCGGTCTGCAGAAGAACGACGGCAAGGGCATCGGCACCACCGGGACCTATCCGTTCACCGAGGACTGTCACCGCATCGAGAACGGATCAGCGACGACCAACGTGCCGCGGCCACCGAACGAGAAGCCGGGGACGATCAATCTCTTCTCGATGGACTGCCTGTCACAGTTCAAGATGGGGCTGTACTACGTGGTGCAAAGCATTCATGGACGACGCTACCCGCTCGTCGATGCCGAGCGCGGCGTCGTGTGGGCGCATTCGGTGTTCGATCAGGGCACGGTGAACCAGGGCGTGCTGGCCGACGGCACCAAGCACAGTTATCCCGGCTTCAACCGGCCGAGCAGCATCCTGGTGACGGAAGCGTTTCTGATCGAGAACGGCAAGATCCGTCGCGTCGAGATGATCGGACCATCCGCGCCGTATCACATGAACTCGCCGTGGGGAGGGCTGAGCGGGAATTAGCCGAGCCCGCGCGAACTGAGCAACACCTCGCGAGAAAGTCTGCCGCGTGCACTACCCAAATCATGGTAAATGAACGTTCGCATCGCGAAAGTCATTTCGGATCGTTACAGCCCTCGGGCATACTTCCGGGGTGACGCTCAGGACGTCCGGCATCGGTGTCCTCATCGTGGGTGTGGCGTGCGCGCTCTCGAGCGCAGCGGCCCAGCAGACGACTCCCAGTACACCGGCGCCGTCGATTGCCGCAAGCCATCAGGCGACGCTGACGCAGTACTGCGTCACGTGTCACAACGCACGCGTGCGGACCGGGGGCCTGGCGATCGATGAGCTCGATGTCGCCAACGTCAACCGCGACAAGGACGCGTGGGAAAAGGTGGTGCGCAAGCTGCGCGTCAGCGCAATGCCGCCAAGCGGTGCCCGCCGCCCCGACGTCGCGACATCCAACGCGTTGATCACGTGGCTCGAGGGTGAGCTCGATCGCACCGGGACCAACCACCCCGGCCGGCCGACGCTGCGGCGGCTCAATCGCGCCGAGTACGCCAACGCCATTCGCGATCTCCTCGCACTCGATGTCGATGTCAGGTCGCTCCTGCCGCCGGACGTCGCCGCCTTCGGTTTCGACAACGTCGCCGATGCGCAGGGGAGCTCGCCCGCACTGTTGCAGGCGTATCTCGCGGCCGCGCGGAAGATCAGCGCGGTTGCCGTGGGCGACTCGCGTATCGCGGTGGGCAGCGAAACCTACACGGCCAGACAGGACCTGTCGCAGGATGTGCACCTCGATGGCCTTCCGCTTGGCACGGTCGGCGGGCTGCGCGCGACGCACACGTTTCCGCTGGATGGCGAGTACGAGTTTCAGGTGCGTCTCTATCGCACCAATCTGAGCGCGATGCGCGGT
Organism: Acidobacteriota bacterium; assembly: GCA_032156805.1. Lineage (GTDB taxonomy): Bacteria > Acidobacteriota > Vicinamibacteria > Vicinamibacterales > UBA2999 > Gp6-AA40. Next base: position 4,633 of record JALDXQ010000064.1, on the reverse strand, counting down.
CTCGAGGATCCGCAGGAAGTCGAGCTCACCGTCGATGGCGAGCGGATCCTCACGGCTTCGGTTGGGGGAGAGCAGGATCTCATCGACCTGCAGACCAATCCGACGGATACATCGGACAAGATCGAATCAACGCGCCTGCGGGTTCGCCGGTTCGTGAACGCCGGACAGCGCGACGTCGCGGCCGCCTTCCTCGAGAAAACGTCACCGGCATTCGAGACCCATCGCCTGCAGCGATTCATCCGCGACTTCGCGAACCCGTTCGATGCCGAAGGCGCGCCCCACGTCCTCTCGATCGGCGTCCAGGGACCGTTCAACGCGCAGGGCGCTGCAACGCCGCCGAGTCCCAACGTGTTCGTGTGCACGCCTTCCACGGCGGCCGAAGAGGATGGTTGTGCGAGGCGCATTCTCTCGTCGCTGGCCGGGCGCGCCTATCGGCGAGCGCCATCGGCGACTGAGATCACTGGCTTGCTGTCAGCCTACGAGCAGGGGCGAGCAGACGGTTCCTTCAACACCGGCGTGCAGTTCGGGTTGCGCCGCATCCTCGCGAGCCCCTCGTTTGTGTTCCGCCCCGAAGTCGAACCTCCGTCGGCCGCCGCGGGTGCCACCTATCGCATCACGGACCTCGAGCTCGCCTCTCGCCTGTCGTTCTTGCTCTGGAGCAGCATTCCCGACGAGGAGCTCCTGCGTGTGGCACGCGAAGGGCGCCTGAGCCAGCCGGCAACCCTGTTGGCGCAGATGCGCCGGCTGCTCGCCGATCCACGCTCGTCTGCGTTCGTCAGCAACTTCGCTGGCCAGTGGCTGCATCTTCGAAACCTGCGAAGCATCACCCCCAACTCCGATCTGTTCCCCGACTTCGACGACAACCTCCGCCTGGCGTTTCAACGCGAAGCCGAGCTGTTCTTCGAAAGCGTGTTGCGCGAGAACAGAAGTGCCCTCGATCTGATGACGGCGGACTACACCTTCGTCAACGAGCGCCTCGCTCGGCACTACCGGATCCCGGGCGTGTTCGGGAGCTCGTTCCGTCGCGTGCGACTGGACGATCCCGCTCGCCACGGCCTGCTCGGCAAGGGGGCCGTGCTGATGGCCACCTCTCACCCGACCACGACATCACCGGTCCTGCGCGGAAAGTGGGTGCTCGAGAACATCATCGGCACTCCCCCGCCGGCGCCGCCGGCAGATCTCGACACCGCCCTCAAGACCGATCCGCCCGGCAGCGCTCCCCGCACGATGCGCGAGCAGATGGAACGGCACCGGACCAACCCGATCTGCGCGAGTTGCCATCAAACGATGGACCCGATCGGCTTTGCTCTCGAGAACTTCGACGTGGTTGGAGAGTGGCGGACGAAGGACCGGGCCGGCCTGGCGCTGAACACCTCGGACGTGCTGACCGACGGCACCAAAATCACCGGTGTCGTGTCGCTGCGACAGGCCCTGGTGAGACGGCCTGACGTCTTTGTACAGACTTTTACCGAGAAACTGCTGGTGTACGCACTCGGCCGTGGCCTCACCGCAGAAGACATGCCGATCGTCCGAAAGATCGTGCGCGACGCCGGCCAGCAGCAGTATCGTTTCACGGCGCTCTTGCAGGGTATCGTGACGAGCGCCCCCTTTCAGATGCGCCTCAAGGCGGCGGACTCGCCGCAGGTAGTCGCACGCAGGCAGTAGGCAGGCAGTAGGCGGAAGGCGAACACTCGACGGAGACGACGATGTTTCTCACGAAAAAGGCGCTACCGAGACGAACGTTCCTGCGCGGGATGGGTGTGACAGTGGCACTGCCCCTGCTCGACGCCATGGTGCCGGCGGCCACGGCGTTGGCGCAAACCCCCGGCGTCAGGCCGTCGCGCGTGGGCTTCATCTACGTGCCCCACGGCGCCGACATGGGCTCGTGGACCCCGGTGGCCTCGGGTACGCAGTTCGAGCTGTCGCCGACTCTCAGCACGCTCGAGTCCTTCAAGGACTCCATGGTCGTGATCAGCAACCTGCGGCGCGCCGGCGGGCAGGCCGAGATGCATGCCGCCGCTGCCAGCGGCTGGTTGAGCGGAGCAATTCCCAAGCGCACCGAGGCCGAGGACTTCGCCTGCGGCACGACGATCGATCAAGTGCTCGCGCGCAAGATCGGCCAGTCATCGCCATTCCCCTCGCTGGAGTTCGCGACCGAGGATTTCACCGGATACGTTGGCGGATGCACGCCCGGTTACAGCTGTGCCTATCACGACTCGATCGCCTGGGCGTCGCCAACCACGCCGCTCCCCATGGAGATCAATCCACGAGTCGCCTTCGAGCGGCTCTTCGGTGATGGCGGATCCGAGGCGGAGCGTCAGCACAAGCTGCGTGAGGAGAAAAGCGTCCTGGACGGCGTCCTGAGCGAGATGCGTGCGCTGCAGGCGCGACTGGGAGCGCAGGACCGCGCGCGCGTCGCCAACTACCTGGAGGATGTGCGCGAGATCGAGCGCCGCATTCAGCGCAGCGAGGCGCAGCAGCGCGCCGATGTCACGATGGTGAAGCCGCTCGGCATTCCCGAGAGCTTCGGCGAGCACTGCGGGCTGATGACTGACCTGATCGCCGTCGCCCTGCAGACCGAGCTGACGCGCGTGTTCACGTTCATGCTCTCGCGCGAGGGCAGCCAGCGGACCTTCTCGCAGATCGGCATCAGCGATCCCTGGCATGTCACGTCCCACCACGGCGACAAGCCCGAGAAGGTTGCCAGCAACGCCAAGATCAACATCTTCTGCCTCCAGGTGTTCGCGGGCCTGCTGGAGAAGCTCCGGTCGATGCCGGACGGCGACGGCACGATGCTCGATCACTCGTTGATCTTCTACGGCAGCGGAATGGCCAACTCGAACATCCACGCCACCGATCCGTTGCCGATGGTTGCGGTAGGCGGTGGCGCTGGCAAGGGCAACCGGCACATCGTCCTCCCGAAGGAGACCCAGATCGGCAATCTCTGGCTGAGTGTCGCGAATCACTTCGACAACCCGATGACGAAGTTCGGCGAGAGCACGGGCAACGTCGAGTTGTTCTGATACGAGGTTCACGCTGTCGATGCCGGGTCACGACACACACACCATTCGATCTCGTTCGGTCCGGCGCCTCGCGCTCTGGCTCATCGTCGCGGCCAGCGTCGTGCCGATGCGCGCCGCCGGTTCGCTGCCGGAGATCGTTGCTGCCGCGAAGGCGGGCGACGTGGCCGCCGTTCGCGCGCTCATCGAACGGAAGTCGGACGTCAACGCCACCGAGGCCGATGGCACGAGCGCGTTGCACTGGGCGGTCCGTGCGGGTGATTCGGCGACCAGCGAGCTCCTGATACGCGCCGGCGCCCACATCAACGCCGCGAACCGCTATGGCGTCACGGCGCTTTCACTGGCGGCCCGACACGGCCGCGCCGAGTTGATCGACCTGCTAATCAAGTCGAGCGCCAACGTCAAGACGGCCGAATCGACGTTGCCGGAAGGGCAGACGCTCGTGATGCTGGCCGCGCGGACCGGAAGGGTCGATGCGGTGAAGCGCCTGATCGCTGCCGGATCCGACGTCAACGCGCGCGAGACACGGACAGGAACGACAGCGCTGGTCTGGGCGGCATCCAGCAACCGCGCCGACGCGATTCGCGCGCTCGTCGAATCGGGCGCCGATCTGAACGTGTTGTCGAAGGTCACGAACTATCCACACACACAGAACGGCGTGTTGCTCAGCGGCCTGGAAGAAGGCGTGTCGTACGTCGGCCAGACCGTGCTGCCACGCGGTGGATGGTCGGCGCTGATGTACGCCGCCCGCGAAGGCGCCACTGACGCCGTTCGCGCGCTCGCCGAGGGTGGCGCCAACCTGGACCTCACCGATCCCGAGGGCACGTCCGCGCTCATCATTGCCATCATCAACGGTCATTGGGAGGCGGCGTCGGCGCTGATCGACAAGGGTGCCAGCATCAATCTCGCCGACATCAAAGGCATGACGCCTCTGTATGCGGCGATCGACATGCACACGCTGGGCGACACCTTCGGGCGGCCGTATCCGCCGGCACCGGTGATCGAAGGCAGCGTCGGCATCATCAAGCTGCTTCTCGCGGCGGGCGCCAATCCGAATGCGCAGCTGAAGGGTCCAATCCTGAAGCGCGTCTACGATGCCGGCGACAACCGACTGGGAGAGGGGGCGACGCCGCTCATGCGCGCGGCCCGCAAGTGTGACGTCGCGGTGATGACGCTGCTGCTCGAGGCTGGGGCGAACCCGAAGCTGGCGCAAAAGAGCGGAAACACGCCACTCATGCTCGCAGCCGGCGCGGTCACCTCGAACGGCGACGAGTCACAGCGCATCTCGGAAGAACAGGCACTCGCGGCGATCAAGATCGGCCTCGCCGCCGGCGTCGACGTCAACGCCACCAACGCGGTCGGCGACACAGTCATGCACACCGCCGCGACGACCAGCGGCGGACTTCAGTCGGTCATCCGTCTACTCGCCGCATCGGGTGCCCGCCTGGACGTCAAGAACACCGGGGGCCGAACGCCGCTCGAAGCGGCGCAACGCGCGCGACAACCGAACGAGGACACGATCGCGCTGTTGAAGGAACTGTCGAACGAAGAACCGAGAACGAAGAACTGAGAGCGTCACCGTTCGGTTCTTCGTTCTTATTTCTTCGTTCTTA
>JALDXQ010000063.1:0-34823 GCA_032156805.1 Acidobacteriota bacterium | reverse complement strand
TACTTGATGTGCGGGCCCATGTGCTGCCTGGACTTCTCGTTCTCGTTGCAGATGAACTCGAACAACTCGGTTCCCACCAGGCGGCGTGCGTTGGTCATCACCGTCCACGGCTTCGTGTAGTACGTCGGGTCGGTGATGGTGAGCTCGATCTCCAGTTGCCCGAAGCTGGGGCGGCGGAAACGCTCGATGACCGTCAGCTTGTCACTGGTCGGAAGACCACCATGATCGAGCCACTGCTTCCCATTGATTCCCCTGGTTTCGACGACGAGCGTGTCGCCTTCCCAGCGGCCCTTCGAGAATCCCAGCCAGCTTGGATTGAGGTCGTCGGCGAACTCACGGCCGTCGAGATGAACCTGCCGCCACAAGTTGAACGCCTCGTACACCAGGACCACGAGCTTGTCGGTTTGCACGATCTTGAATGGCACCGGCGCCATGTTGATCTTGGGAACACCCTGCGGCAGGCAATGCGCGTCCGGCTCTTCCCACCCGCGCGTGCCGTCCTCGCGCAGCTTGTGGATCTTCCGCGCCTCGTCGGTCATCGGCACGTTCTCGAGCCCGATGTCGGCGGCGAGATTCCGGAAGTACTTCATGTTGGGCATGTAGATCCCGGACAGGTCGGCCTTGCCGTCGCTCGTCCTGGGCGCAGGCGCCGACATGTTCGGCTTGCCATCGGGACCGAGCGGCACGCCATCCACCGGCAGGTTCTTCCACTGCGCAGAGACGGGCATCGCCAGGAGCAGCAGCCCTGCCATGGCCCCCGCGGCACGCTTCGTCCACGTCCGGATTTCCGTGTTGCCTCGACCTGTGAGTATCTGCATGGTGCCAACGATTCTCTGCGACTGGTACGGTGTGTCAAGCTACCTGATCTCGTCACGCGTCCCGCGATATGCTTCGTTCGTGCGGATTTGCCCCATAATCCGCCGGAACGACTGAACGCTCAACCCTGAACCGGGAAGCGAAGGAGGACATATGTCTTCGATCGACGTGGGCAGGCGCCGCGCGCTTGTCGGCCTCTCGGGCGTAGTCATGGCCGCACTCGGCGCCGACCCGGCGTCGGCCCAGGGACAGCGAAGCTGCGTGCTGACGGCGGATGCCGGTGAAGGCCCCTTCTATCTGGACCCGAAGCTGATTCGCTCGGACATCACGTCGGGGATGCCCGGCGCGCCGTTACAGCTGGCGCTTCAGGTCGTGCGTGCTGGCGACTGCACGATCCTTCCGAATGCGCGCGTCGACATCTGGCATGCCGATGCCCTCGGACTCTATTCCGGCTACGCGAAGCAGAGTGGCGTCGGTGGCATATCACCGCAGAAGGCCGTCGGGGCGCAGTATCTGCGAGGCACACAGACGACCGACGCCGAGGGGAACGTGCGGTTCCGCACCATCTTCCCGAGCTGGTACGGCGGCCGAACGCCGCACGTGCACTTCAAGGTCTTTCTTGGCGGCCGGGAGGTCGTGGCGAGTCAGATCTTTTTCCCCGACGAGATCACCCGGGAAGTTTTCAACGAGTGGCAGCCGTATCGAGAGCACGTGTCGAAGAGGAAGACCTTCAACGACAACGACCCGATCAGGCAGGGAGTCTATTCAGAGGTCACGCGGCAGTCGAACGCGTACGCGGCGAAGGCAGTGCTCGTCGTCGCTTCCAATCAGCGAGCGTAGCGGAAGTCTGCGAAGCCGATGCTCGACACCGGTTTCGTTCTGTGGCTTCAGCAGTGGGCATCGCCAACAGCCACGGAGATCATGCGGGCGGTGTCGCTGTTGGGCTACGTGCCGAGCTGCCTGGCGATCGCCATCGTGTGCGGGTTGGGAGGGCGGCTCAGGCTCGGCGTGACGCTGATCCTCGCGATTGTCTTCGCCGACGCGATGACGGCCGCGGCGAAAAACGCATTTGCGTCGCCTCGTCCGCATGCTGTCGATGCCCGCGTCCAAACGTTGAGCGCCTTCGAGTCGGGTCTGCCGCCGGTGGCCGCGGCCACTTCTGCGCCGGCGGACGACTTCGGGTTTCCCTCCGGACACGTGGCAACGACCGCGGCATGGGCTCTGGGTCTCGCCTGGTCTCGTCGGAAATCGTGGCCCCTCGGCGTGGCAGCCACATGGGTCGCGCTGATGGCCCTCTCGCGCATGTACCTGGGACGCCATTTCCCCGCAGATGTTCTTGGCGGCCTCGTCGTCGGTGTCGTTGCGCTCGCCCTTGCACGCCTGGAGCTTTCTCCGGCGAGCGCGGGCATGAGCACTCTCACGAAGACGGCCCTTGCCGTGTCGCTCATCGTCGCGGTTGCGCTCGCCGCGCTTTCCGGCGCCGGACTCGGCGCTCATGATGCCGGCCGTTTCTGTGGCCTCGTGGGCGCAACTCTCCTGCTCGTGCACGTGCGAGCGCTCGACGATTCCGCCTCGCCGGCGAGACGGATCGCCGGCATGACGGTGGCGCTCGTCCTTCTTGGTACAGCGCTCTGGTCGAGCACCTGGACGATCACGACAGGGCCAGGTTCCGCGGTCATGAGCACGATGGCCATCAGTGCGGCGTTGCACGCGAGCGTGCTGCTCGTGCCGGCGCTGGCGCTTGGTGGCAACCGATCCTGACGCGTCTCGTCTCACCCGCCCTTGATCGCCTTCCCGAAGTCGAGGCCGACCTGTGGTTTGTTGGCTGTGCCCCCGATGGTGATCGGCACGACGGTGATATCGTCGTGACGGAACAGCCCGTCGACGATCCTGAGGAAAAACGATTTCACACCGGTCGTCAGTTGCGACAGCTTCGCGTCGAGGCGAACGATGCCGCGAAAATCGAGCTCTTCCGACTCCATCACGAACCGGCCGCTCACGCTCACGCGCGCGCCCGGCATCTCGAACGTCACGTCGGAGAAGTGAATCGTGCCGCCGAGCATCTTGAACGTGCCCCGGAAGTTCGACACGACCGGGTCGGCTGTGTCGTCTTGCACTCCGCGCGCCTTGGTGCTGAACGCATCGACTTTGTCCTGGACCTCTGCCTTCGTGAATTCCGCCCTGTCTACGCTGAAGTTCCCGTCGAGGCGGAGCTTCCGGATCGCGTTGAGATCCCCAGGCGGCAAGAGAAACTTCGTTGTCAGCTTCATCACGCCGGTCATGGGCGGCCGTGGACCCTTCACAGCGAGACGGAGGATGTCCTCCAACCGTCCGTCCTCAATGACGACGTCGAGTTCCACCGTGCGGCCGTCTTCGCCTTCACGTTCGACTACGCCGCCGGCCGCGTGGATCTTCGTGTTGCCGAGGGTGGCCTCCACGGGCTGCAACAGCGTGTTGCCGTTCGTGCCGTCGACGATTGAGTGGAACCGCGTTGCGAGCGGCATGCCGTTCCCGACGTCCGCGAGCGCGAAGGCGGCCATGCTCGTCGTGCCGTCCACTTCGATGCGTTCGAGCACACCTTTGAATGTTCCGGACGAATTGAGAATTCCGGCAATCCCGTCGAAGACGCCAAGGTCTGCGTTCTCGAAACGGTACGACGCAGCCAGCGGTGTCTGGGACGGCTCTTCGGCCTGCCAGGGCCCGAATGTCCCTTCCGTCTGGATGCGACCAGGCGGGGTTGGATTGGTGAGGTTCGCGCGGAACGGCCAGGGGTGGTTCGCGCCGACATCCTCCATGTCGAGCTGCCCAATCTCGAAAATGCGCGGGGCTTTGCCCAGCTCCCTTCGAAGGATTCGCAGCACGGCCCGCTCCGAGTGCAGATTTCGGACGATGAGCGGGGATGTCTCACCGTCCTTGTCGTCGGCGTCGATGGGCTGCTCGCGCTGATCCGATTGGCCGGCCTCATCCGTCTCATCGCCGTTCAGGCTCAGCCCGCCAGGGGGAACGTTGATCTCCAGGCCCTCGAGACGGATGTTGCTGATCCTCACCGGATCGCTCAGAAGTCCCAAGAGGCCGGCCTCGGCCGAGAACGATGCAATCATCACGAGCGGCGGCACGTCCCTGCGGTTCTTGTGACGAAGCACCAGTCCTCGGCCCGAGAGCCTCGGCCTCGGAAGGAGTGAGACCGCCAGGGTTTCCAGCTGTACGTCGCTCTCGAAACGTTCGCCCACGGCGTTCACGAGGTGCTGCTGGATGCGAGGCGCGACGGCGATAGGGAGCGAGAATAGGAGCCCCACCAGCGTGATGGCGACGACGGCAAACGCGGTGAGGTTACGTCGGGAGAGCACCACGGCGCCCGGTCACGCAACTATCGAGCCGATTCTTGTCGCGCTGGTCACAGGCCGATGGACTTGACTGCAGCAAGCCCGGCCGTCGGCAATGCTCGGCGGCTGGGCTTCGCCTCCCAGGTTCTGTCGGGCTCGCAGGGGCGGAAGACCCGTCCTCTGGCGGTCGTGAAAGATCAGCGCGTGCCGGTTGTCACTTGTTTGCCGATGATCGCGAGCCCGATGCGATTGGTGCTGGTCTGGTGAATCGTCAGGTTCCCGTCGGGCGTCTTTCGCATGTGACGGATGATGCCCACTCCCGATGGGACCGCCCAGCTCTGGAACTTCTCAGTCTTCGGATCGAAGCGCACGAGCGCATCTGGACGCTGGTTGGACTCGTTGTACCAGATGATGTCGTCGACGACTTCGATCGCATAGGGATGCGAATCGGGACCGCTCGGAGACGGCCACTCCTTCACCTCTCCCGTCTTGGGATTCATCCTGCCCAGACGCCCGAGCGATGAGTTCACATACCACACCGTGTCGTCGCTGGTGAGGGCCAACCGGCGCGAACGAGACCCTTCCGGCAACGGGAACTCGCGCACTTCCATCGTGGCTGGATCCATGGCGCCCAGTTTGTTGGTGCCGTTGTAGGCGATCCAGATCGTGCCCTGCGAGTTCTGCTTGAGGCCGTAGGGGAGCGAGCGAGGCGTCGTCAACGTGATCAGCTTGATCTCGCCAGTGGACGGATTCAGACGTCCGATCATGTTGCTCTGCTGGAGCGTGAAGAAGAGCGTCCCGTCCTTGGCGAAGATGCCGGTGTGCGGATCGCGCGCCGCCGCATCGGGCATCTTGTAGATCGTGATCTGGCCGGTTGCCGGCACCAGCTTGCCGATCGTTCCGTTGCCGTTCCCCATGTACCAGATGTTTCCCGCCGCATCGTCAACGATGCTGTGGGGACGCGAGGCTCGTTCGAGCTCGTACTCTCGCATCTCGCCCGTGCTGGGATTGAGGCGGCCGACGAGGCTGATGAACTGTCCGTTCCACCAGATGGTGCCGTCCTTGGTCTGGAGCGGATCGCGAGACCGTTGCCCGAGCGTCGGCACCTTCCACTCACGGAACGTGACGGTCACGTTGCCGGGAACGAGTGTCGGCGCGCGACCCGGCTTGGGAGGGAAGTGGGTCGCCAGGTACTGCGTGATGGCAGTAGTCTGCGCGGCCGGCAACTCGATCATCGTGTCGATGAGATCGCGCCATCCGTCCTGCGAGTAACCGGCGGAGCCGGTGATCATGTTGAGGCCGTGACAGCTCGCGCACGACGTGCTGACGGCATCCTTGCCGGCGCCGTCCGGTAACTGGACCTGCCCTCGTCCACCGCCTTGCCGTCCTTGTCCCTGAAGAGTAACGGCGAGCACGAGTGACAGGAGCGCGATCGTAAAGGGAAGGGTCCTGCCTCGGAACATATTGACCCCCTGCAAGAAGCGCGTTGACGGCCGAAAGAACGGCCGTATGGTACCACTTCCGTCGTACGCGAGTCGCCTGGGCAGGTCGGCATCCTCAAGTGTTGCCGTCCTGGCGTCGATAACGGGGATGATGGGCAATCCTTCCCGGCTGCGGGGTTGGACCGGCACGACTCTTCTGTCCTTTCTTGTCAGTCTGTGGCTCGCCGGTGTCTCCGTTCCCCCGGCCGCGTTTGCGGCTCAGCACGATCTCGAGCAAGCGCTTGGCGGCGACACGACGATCGTCCATGTCCTCGTTGATGGGTGCGAGCCCTCGCGGGCCGTTGCCGAGCACCTCGTCAGCCGTGGTGCCGACCCGTCGGAGCGGGAGCATGTTTTGATGGTCGGTAGGGCCGAAAGTCTCCGCGAAAGGCTCGAGCGCGCGGGCTACCGCACGTTCGCGGCGTCCGCGGATCAGATCCGCGAGACGTTTGGCATTGCGGCCGCGCCGCTTCTGATGGTTTACGAGCGTGGAGGAGATGCCGTGCTCTACGCGGGTGGCTACAGCCCGGAACGGCCCGCTCGCCCCGAGGATGTCCGCATCGCAGCGATCGTCAGCGCTGCCAGGGCAGGCAAGTCCCTGACACCGTTCCCTGTGCACAGGTGTGTTGACGAGACCAGGGTCTAAGGGACGGTCGATCTCACCGCAGTAGAGCAACCGCGAGCGCCACGAGTGCCACGACGAGTCCCAGCACGCTGGTGATGACGGCAATCGTTGTTGCGAAGGGTGGAAGCGACGGGTGCGCACGCTGTTGATCGCCGGCGAGTGCCTGTGGTCCCGCGGTTGTCACATCAAGAAGCGATTGCCGCATCACTCGCTTCGAGCCAAGCACCTCACGAATTCCGTCCTCGAAGTGCCGCTGGTGAATGGCCTTGAACGCATCGTTGCCCGGTTCGGCCGCTGCCGCCATCGCCGCTTTGAGCACCGCGTTGCGAATGTCTCCGCCGCTGGCTTCGAACTGTTGCGCCAGCGCACGAAAATCGACGTCGGTGGCCAGCGGCGTCCGGGAGTGCAACTGGACGCGCCAGATCTGCTCGCGCTCTTCCACGCCCGGCATCTCGAACAACACATGCGTTCGTATCCGTCGCTCGAATGCCGGGTCGAAGCTCGCCGCCAGGTTGGTCGCGAAGATGACGACGCCATTGAAGCGTTCGAGCTCCTGAAGGAGCACGTTGATCACCGTGTTGGTTTCACGCAGGAAGCCGTGATCGGGTGAGACCGAGCGTCGTGACGCGATCGCGTCGGCTTCGTCGAACAGCAGGACCGCATTTTCCTTGCGGGCGAGGCGAAACGTCGCGACGAGGTTCTTCGGTGTCTCGCCCATCCACATCGACTCGACCTCGGCGTAGCGGACGATGAGCAGCCGACGGCCGAGCGCATGGGCGATGGCCTCAGCGCAGATCGTCTTGCCGGTGCCGGGGGCGCCCGCGAAGTTGAATGCGAGCGCGAGGCTGGTCGGGTGACGTTCTCCGAGCCCCCATCGGTCGAAGATGAGATCGTGGCGCGTCACATGCGTCAGCGCCTGCTCGAGTGACCGCCGCGTTGACGGCGGCAGGATGACGTCGTCAAAGCTGCGTCGCGGAACGACCGATTCGACGATACGTTTGGGGTCGGGCGTGCCCATGAGCACGCGAAGGATTGGGTTCGACATCGGCCGATCGTAACAGCGCAGCTGAACCTCAACCACGGAGTCGAGACGATGGCTCAGCCGGCTTCATGCCTCTTCATGCCATCTGTTTACTGCGTGGCAATCGTCCGATAAGATCGAGAGACGCGCAGGATCGGCAATCGCTCGTCGAGTGTCCTCGCGCCTCCACCTCAAAACTCGAGCCATCAGACACGCTGCGTGTGTGTATTTCGTGGCTCCACTTCGCGGCGCTAGGGGTATTTGTGTCTAGAGGCAGGCTGCCACGCACCCGTCGGTTCTGGTTCGCAATTGGTGCAGTTGCGATCGCGCTATCCATCACGGCATTCACACTGCTTCGCGACGCTTCTCCTGAAGCTGCGCTGGTGCCCTTCTCCGAATTCCTGGGCGACGTGCAGTCCGATCGAGTCAAGACGATTGTCGTCGCCGGCGACGCGGTCAGCTTCGAGCGCACTGATGGCACGAGCGTGAGAACGGTGGCCCCCCAGGGCTACATCGCTCTGAACCCGACGTTCGTGGCCGGCCTCGTCGAGCGTGGCGTGCGATTCGACGTCAGTCGCGCCGAGCAGGCCGGCGGAGATCACTACACCGCGTTCATTCTCGGAGTGCTGCTGTTCGGTGCGCTCGGTCTGATGATGTTCCGGCTCATGACCGGGCGCGTTCCCACCCTCGAGAAAGCCCGGACCATCGACCCGCAGGAAGTCGCGGTCACCTTCAACGACGTCGCTGGCGTCGATGAAGCGAAGGACGAAGTGCGGGAGATCGTCGATTTCCTCAAGGAACCGGCGCGCTTTGCCTCGATCGGGGGCCGGATCCCGCGCGGCATCCTGTTGATCGGCCCTCCCGGCACGGGCAAGACACTGCTGGCGCGCTCCATGGCCGGTGAAGCCGGCGTGCCGTTCATCTCGGCAAGCGGGTCCGAGTTCGTGGAGATGTATGCCGGCGTGGGCGCCGCGCGCATCCGCCGGTTGTTCCGCGAGGCCCGCCGTCACAAGTCCTGCATCATTTTCATCGACGAGCTCGATGCCGTCGGGCGCAATCGCGGCGGCAATTCACTCAGTCACGAAGAGCGCGAGCAGACACTCAATCAGCTGCTCGTCGAGATGGACGGCTTCTCACGATCCGACAGCATCGTGGTGGTGGCGGCGACCAACCGCGCTGACATCCTCGATGCGGCGCTGCTCCGGCCGGGCCGTTTCGATCGTCAGGTCACGGTAGGTAATCCCGATCTGAAAGGCCGCGAGCAGATCCTGCGCGTGCACACGCGGTCGATCGCGTTGGACGCTGATGTCGATCTGCGTTCGATCGCTCGTGGCACGCCGGGCTTTTCCGGCGCCGACCTTGCCAATCTCGTCAACGAGGCGGCGTTGAGCGCGGCGCGTGCCGGCCGCTCGACGGTGTGCAATGCCGATCTCGATGGCGCCCGCGACAAGGTCCTCATGGGGGTCGAGCGCAAGTCGATCGTGATGAGCGAGCACGAGCGCGTGACCTGTGCGTACCACGAGGCGGGGCACGCGGTCGTGGCCGCCCTGCTGCCGGACGCGGACCCGTTGCACAAGGTCACGATCATCCCGCGCGGCCGCGCGCTCGGTGTGACGATGCAGCTGCCTGAAGCGGATCGCCACACGCATTCCAAGCCGTTCATCGAGGCGCAGATCGCCATCCTGATGGGTGGACGAGTGGCGGAGGAGCTTTGCCTCCGGCAGATGACGAGCGGCGCGTCCAATGACATCGAGCGGGCAACCGAGCTCGCGCGCAAGATGGTGTGCGAGTTGGGCATGTCCCCGCTCGGTCCGGTGCATTTCCGCCGCCCGTTGGGCGCATGGGATGCCGATACCCCTGCGGCCGGCTTCAGCGAGGAAGCCGCACGGCGTGTGGATAACGAGATCAGCGCGCTGGTGATGCGTGGCTACGAAACGGCGCGTCAAATCATCGAACGGCAGCGCACCACTGTTCGTGCCCTTGCGCTCGAACTGCTCGACGTCGAGTCGGTCGATGCCGATCGGGTCAAGCAGATCCTCGCGCAGCATATCCTCCCGGCCATCGTGCCACCTCCAGCCGGGCACACCGCCAGCGAGCCATCGCAATCGCATTAGCACTGAGGAAAGCCTCGCGGCCGCTAGCGATCAGACGGAGAGTGGGCGTTGACTGCGTTACTGGGCGTGAGCGAGGGCGAAGTGCCGTCCACAGAGGTGGGGAATCGCTTCGGCCTGAGCCTGGCTGGCGAAGCCCTCCATCGAATAGCAGCACACAGTCACGAAGGGAAGGTCCCGCGTCAAGGCGTCCCAGCGGGATTCGACTTCCAGGGCACTACTCACATCACCATCGAGCAGTAGCTGGGCCGAAATCGAGCCCGCAATCGTGAGTCGAGCGCTGGCGTCCTTCGAGACCGATTGCCGCCACAAGTTCAGCTGGGCGATGAGCTGGTGGACCCGCTCAGGGTCCACCCGCCCGTCTTGCATGACAAAGGACAGAGACTCAGACGGGTCTGCCGCGCGATATCGCCCGTAGACACCCGAGTCACCCACGTTCCAACCGTACGCCTGCAGACGGCGGGAGAGTCCGGCGCGAATGGATTCGTTGAACACCGCCGAGACCGCATCACCGCGGCGCAACGCCGCATTGAGGAGGCCAGCCACACTGTCGACCAGAGCCTGGTCGTTCAGATGAAACTGGATCACATGGCTCGTGCTCGGCTGGTCGAGCGCAAGGAGTGACTTGATCGACGGCAGGAATCGTTGACCCGCGTGGACACGCTCCAGCGCTGAAACGAGGTCGAGATGAAGTCGCGTCTTCAGGACGTAACCCCAGCTTCCCGATCGGAAGGCCTCGGCGACGAAATCCTCGGCCTCGTGCATCGTCAGGAAGATGACCCGCGCGCGCGAGCCCTGCTCCTCGAGGTCCTGCGCGATTTGGAAGCCATCGCGGCCGGGCATTGTGATGTCCAGCACGGCAATGTCGGGATCGAAACGCTGGGCGGCGTCCATTGCCTCGCGCGCGTCGGTCACGGAGGCGACGACGTGGACGTGAGGCGCCAGCATACGCGTCAACGAGCGCAGGACTTCCGGATGGTCGTCAACCAGCAGCACTTTCGGTTTGACGACGGGGGCCCCACTTGCCAGAGGCCGAAAAGACTTCACAACCGGGCAAGCATACGACGGGACGTGGCAACCGCGTCAAGTCGGTCGCGCGCTGCTACTGAGTGGTACCGGTTGTTGTAGCGGCCTTGTGGGCCTCGGGCGAATCGGGCGGAACGATTTTCGGACGTCTGAACGCGCCCATGCCAATGCCGATCAGCGCAGCACCTGCAGCGATTGATACGCCTGCGATCACGGGAATCAACATAGACGCCGCGTCGTCGCGGTCGCGCTGATTCTGATCGCCCACGATCTGGGTCTCTTCCCGAGCCTCGTTCCCCACTGATGACATGCCCGCGATCGAATAGACCCCGGCGAGGAGGCCAACAACGAGGATGAGAACGCCCAGCAGCACTTTGCCTTTCATGCCTGCCTCCGCCACGCGTGGCTGCAAGAGATATTCCTCTCCTGTAATCACTGGTGGTTAGGGCAGCGAGCCAGTCACCCCGCATGAAGCGATTTCCCCACGGTTGCAATTTATTCAAAACGGATCAGCTTGCCGATGGGAATTGCCGAGTTTTCCGATCCATTTTGGCGGGCTCCCCGCGTGGCAGCGCAGTTGCACGTCCACATCGATCAGATCTGAGGCACGTCAGATCGATCAGATTCGAAGGGGGGAGTCGATGCGCCACGCCGAACCTGCTTCAGCCAACTTCATACATGAGGTTGGGACGTCCGATCTCGCACCCAGACTCGAGCATCTGGAATCGGATCCCGCTCGCTTCCGTTGTGTCGCCCTGCCGTTGCTGTTGCCGGGGACGTCGCTCACGCTCCACACGCGGAACACCTGCTACCGACTCGTGGTGGTAGACGGGTCGGATCGGCGTGTGCGGATCACCGGAGGCAAGTTGTTCCCGGAAAGCACCGACGCCCAGGTCGTGGGAGCCATCGACGATGAAAGCGTAAAGGCCGGATGGATTGTTGAAGGCTTTCAGCTTGAATTCACCACAAACCGTGGGCCCGTCCTCACGTCGACGGTCGAATCCGTCGACGTCGCATCCTGACTAACGAACCAGGAGCATTCCTGGTTCGTCGTTCCTCAGTTCTTTCTTCTTAGAACGCCTGTCCAATACTGAAATAGAACCGGCTGCGTGGCTCGCCTGGACGCGGATCGATGACGATGCCGTAGTCGCCGCGGAGCAGCACCCACGGAGTGCGCACACGCAGTCCGATGCCGACCGACTCGCGGACGTCCAGGATTGAGAAGTCGCGGACGGTGGGGAACACGTTGCCGATGTCCGCGAACGCCACGCCGTCGACGATGCTGATGAGCGGCACGCGCAGCTCGTTGTTCAGCACGATCATCGCTTCACCGCCGAGCGGAGTGCGATCGAGGCCGATCGGGCCGACGGCATTCTGCGCGAACCCGCGCATGGTTGCGCTGCCGCCGGCATAGAAGCGTTCGCTCCTCGGCACGGGACGATCGCTGCCCAGCCCCCAACCCAGACCAATGCGAATGCCGGTCGCGAAGACCAGCCGTGGCCTGATGATCTCGTTGGTGAATGTTCGTCGCGTCGGTGGGCGAAGCGGGAAGTAGTGGAAGTACTGGCCCAGGTACTTGATGAACGGCTGATCCGAGCCGAGAAAGCCTGGCGAGTACGAGAAGGCCTGCGACAGGAAGTTTCCCCTCGACGCGTCGAGAACCTCGTCCCGCGTCTCACGGGTCACCGTCGTCGTCAGCGGCGACACGGTTCCGGACTCATCGACAATCAAGCCTCCACCCAGCGGAGTCAGCGTGCGGGCGCGTTCCAGCCTGTAGCCGTAGGTCAACACGTACGCATCGCGGAGCTTCTGTTCCTGCTGAATCGAAAACCCGCGTCGGCTGATGTCGAAGGAGTCGGTGATCTCGGTCGGAGGATTGAGCTCCTCGCGCAGGTAGACCGCGAATGTCGTCTTGGGGAGATAGGTGAGGGCCGGCTGATTGAGATAGACACGGATGTCGTGCAGCTGGCTGTCATAGCGCGAAGCCAGGCCGATCTCGCGCGCGCCGCCGAGTGAGTTGTGGTTGGAGATATCGAAGATACCGCCCAGACCGCGCTCGGTGTCGTACGAGGCACCATACCGGATTCGAATCGGCTGCACCTCTCTGACCGCAACGTTGATCTCGACCGGCTTCTGTTGAGTGAGCTGTGCAGCGCCCGCTTGTGGGCCACCGGCTCCGTCGGTGGCGGGCACCGGCGTGGCGCCCTCGACATCGCGCCGCGTGATGTCGACGACCGAAAAGGCGCCGGTGTCGTAGAGATTCCGGCGGGACCGCGCCAGCGCGCTGAGATCGAGCGGCTGGGCGTCGGCGAGTTGAATCTGTTCGCTCACCAGCCGGGTGCTGACCTTGTCGTTGCCCTCGATCGTGATGCCGGCAACGATGCTCTGACGTCCCTCGCTGATCGTGAACGCCAGATCCACTGCACCTTCGGGATCCTGGACGATCTCGTAGTCGGAACGGACGTCGTTGTATCCCTTTGTCCAGTAGAGGTCGCGAATCTTCTCGAGCGCGTTTTCAGCGGCCGCCGGTACGAACGGCTGGCCGGGAATGACGGGAAGCTGGGAGGCGATCATGTCGTTCGTGTAGACGGTATTCCCAGAAAGGTCGACTCTCCTGATGGTGAACCTCGGACCTTCGTTGACGGCGAGGACGACGCGCGCTGTGGTGTCCTGGAACTCGTAGCGCGGCTCGTCAATCTCTGCCGACAGGAA
This sequence comes from Acidobacteriota bacterium, assembly GCA_032156805.1. Classification (GTDB taxonomy): domain Bacteria; phylum Acidobacteriota; class Vicinamibacteria; order Vicinamibacterales; family UBA2999; genus Gp6-AA40. The sequence goes on along the minus strand of JALDXQ010000063.1, from coordinate 21,708 downwards.
GCCCTGCTCCCGGTAGAACCGCTCGAGCAGCTCGGTGACCACGATGGGGTCGGTAAAGAGCTGACGCTCGAGCTCTTGTTCGTCCACGATCTTGTTGAGGTCATCAGGGTTGATCCCTGACGCGCCCTCGAATGCCAGGACCACCCGCTGCGACCGCGCGCCAGGCTCCACCTGGAACACGACGCGGCGTTCGCTGTCGGTGATGTCCTGTATCTGATATTCGACCTTCGCTTGCAGGTGGTTGTCGCTCATCAACCACTCGCGCAGTGCATCAGAGCCATCGTCTGCCCGCTGCTTGTCGAAGACGCCCCGGTGCCATTGCGTCCGGACTTCCTCGACGACCTTCGAGGGTGGTGTCGCGCCTGTGAACTGGAGATCGACACGCGGCCCGGGCGTGACGCGCAACGTCAACCGCGCCTCATTGGCTTCGACGCCGCGCTCGAGCTGGACTCGCGACTGCAGGTGGCCTTGTTCGATGAACGACTCCTCGACGCGCTGGATGCCATTCCGGATTTCGAAGAAGTCGTACGAGTCGCCCGCCTTCACGTCGAAGGCCTCGCGTATTGCGGCTTCATCAGTGCCCTGAGGGGCAGCAACCGTCACGTCGATGACTTTCGGCTGGACGCGTGCCGTGCGTCGCGGTTCGGCCTGACCACCGAATCGCACATCATGGCGGAAGTCGAGGCGATAGCTGTTGTCTTCCTGGCGAACGGCGCGCGTCTGGAAGCGCCGGGTCAGGTCGTACTCGGCCACCCAGATCTGGTCGTTGCTGTCGGTGAGATTGGTGGAGTACACGAGCTTCAGGTCGTCAGTCACATCCTGGCCCACCGTCAGCCGTGCGCTCGGGTCGGCTTCGTTGGCGATCAGTGTGGGCTCGATCCTGACTTCACTGAGGCCGGTTGCCTGCTGAATTCCGCGGCCGAGACCCGACCCGACTCGGCCTGCGAGGTGCGACAGCAACTGGGCTCGCGCGACCTCATACTCTTCGCCCCGCATCTCATCGAGGGTTCGACCGGTGACCAGCAGCGCCATGATGTCCGGCTCGGGTAGGGAAGGCACGGAAACCAGTGTGGTCTCCGTCTCACCGGGCGTACCGGTCACCTCGATCGTGACGTCATAGTTGCTGGCTGTCGTGTTCAGCCGAAGATCGAACGCCGGGAAGATCCGGCGTTCATCGGTAAACGTGAGGACACCGCGCTCGGTCTCGTAGCGTCGTTCGTTCAGGCGGATTTCCGACCCCTCGAGCAGCACCAGTTCGCCAAGCAGCCCGGTTTCGTAGGGCGTGCCGACGACGTTCAGGTCGGCCTCGATCTCGGCGCGCGCCAGATTGTTGTCGACGACGATGGGCGACTCGGTGTTGACGTCCACGTTGAAACGGACGCGCTCGAGGATCGGGTTGCGCTCCTCGGTCAGGTCGAGTCTCCGTCGGGCGGTCATTGCCCCAAGCAGGCCGGTGTCGAAATTGATGTCACCGGTCAACCCGGCCTCGTCGATCCTCACCTGTCCGCTGACGAGGATCTCTTCGCCGTTGCTCGTCACGCGAATGGTCGAGTCCGTGATGCTTCGAAGATCGAGCGGCGCGTCGTACGCGATATCGTTGGCGTAGATCACGAGCGAGACGTCGCTCAGCATGCCTTCGCCGAGCGTCACGCTGCCAGAGCCCTCGACCGTGCCGCCGTTCACGTCGGCGTTGAGTCGTGCCAGCACGATGCGATCACCCTCGAGGTCGAAATGCGCGCTGATGTTCTCGGCCCCGACGTTCGGCTCGTCGCTCACCGCTCTTGCATTCATCACCTCGATCGACCCTGTGACGTCGGGCTCCGCGAGCGTGCCTCTGGCGGCAATCTCGAGGGTCGAATCGCCTTCGGCGCGGATCTGATCGGTGAGAAGAGATGCCGCTGCGATGTTGAGCGTGCCATCGACATCCAGGTTCAGTGCGCGATCGTCGGCCAGGCCAACGCTGCCAGCCGCGTGAATCTTGCCGACCGAACCCGACAGATTGAGTTGCTCGACCCTGGCCGTGCCCGAGGCGATGCTGATGGTGGAGGCTTGTTGCTGTGCGAGATCGAGACCGCTGAACGCCACGTCCAGTTCCTGGAACGTGATCCGACCGTTGAGGGCGCGAAGGTCCGCACTGGCAGCCTGGATCTCCGCGTCCGCACTGATGCGGCCGCTCAGCTGCGGCGGTGCACCCGGAATTGCGGATGGATCGAGTCCGCTGAAACCCGCCTTCAAGGTCGCCGGACCACCCATGCGTGGGATCTCGATCGGGAGTTCCGGCAGGATCTCGAGCGGTATGCGGCCAGACGCGTGGAAAGTTGCCGTGCCCCAGCTGGCCGTCAGTTGTTCCACGTTCGCTTCGCCGTTCTCGACGCGAGCGCGAAGGACGATATTGGAGAAGCCGGGCTCGAGGAGCGGTGTCAGGATCAGCCCGTTGTCCACGGTCAGCATCAGGTCCGGATCGATCCGTCGCAGTGTCCCACTCAGTGAACCGGTCAGCGCGACCGCACCGTCACCGGCGATGTTCGCGTCTGGCGGCAGGTACTGCGTCAACGTCGCGAGGCTTCCGTGCAGTTCCACGTCGATCGCGCCGGTACCAGCCTCGTCGGTGAGAGGCAGCGCGCCGCTGACGCTGAGCGTCGCATCGTTGGCGGCGACTTCGACTTTCTCCACCGTCAGCCGTTCGGCGGCGTATCGAATCGGAGATGGACTCGTCACAGTGAAGGGGCGGCCGTTCCACGTCCCTTCGAGTGTGTCGAGCGCGACCGTCGCCTGACCCTTTGCCGGTTCGGTCAGGTTGCCGGCTGCATCGATCGTGGCGCGCAGCTGGCCTTCGAGCCTCGATTGCCCCGGTGGAGTCGTGCCGGACGCCGCCTGGATCGGCAGGGCGGCGAGGTCGAGACTGTCGGCGCGCAGCTTGACGGTCGCGGGCCACGGCCGCACCAGACCTATCAGCGCATTTGCGTCGAGATTGAATCGCTCTGCCGATGCAGTGACGGTCGCCTCCTTGTTCATGGCGACCACGTTGACGACAACACGGCCTAGTTGAACGGGGTTCGTCGAGCCGTCTTCGATCGGCACTTCTGTGTCGGGTGGAGTCGCGGTTTCGGCTGCTCTGACGATCTCCAGCGCGTCGATCGTCAGTTCGGCTGTGGCTTCGGGGGAATCGACGCTTCCGGAACCGCGTGCTGCCAACTGCTGAACGTCTCCCCTGATACGTCTGCCGTCGGCCAGCAGAACACCAGCCAGTCGGAGACCCTGTGACTGCAGATCAAAGGTGTATGTCCTGCGGTCGAGATGATACGTTCCGGTCGCCATGACCCGGCCGGGCTGATCGGGTTGCGGCTTGTCGATGACGAGTTCCGTCAGCGTCAGCTCACGGCCATCCAGGCGAACGTCCGCGTTGAGAGACCCGATCTGTTCTTCGTAGGCCGCGAGATCGGATCCTTGTGCGGCGATCATCGCCATCGGGCGCGTCGTCGTTCCGCTGACGGTGCCTCTTGCCGCGAGTGTGCCGGTGACCGGGGCGTCCTGGTTCGCGGTCTGCAGAAGAGCATTGACGTCGAGGTTGTCAGCCGAGAATTTCAGATCGATCGGCTGGTTCTGTCCGAGGCCGATGCGGCCGTCGACATGAGCCGTGGCCTGTTCCCACGCCATGTCGGCGCGACTGATCGTGATGGCGTCCGGCGCGTACGAGGCTTCGGCATCGAGCGCGATGCCGTCGGCCATGCCCACCTGAAGGGCAGGCGCGTGGAGGGTCGCTGCGGCCGTTGGTGCGTTCACGGATCCGGCGAGGCGTGCGCTGACTTCAGCGAGGCCGGCTATGGGTGTCGGAAGCAGAGAGCCACGCGGCCGGCCGGTGAACGCTTCGATTGAGGCAGTCAGCTGCCCGATGTCTTCGGAACGCCCGGTGACGTCTCCCTGGAGGCGACGGTCGCTGCCGATGGTGACGCGGCCGTTGACCGCGCCACCGGGTACCGCCACCTGGACGAGTTGCGTGTCGATCTGGCTGCCGTTGCCGCGCGCGATGAGGCGGCCGCCGAGTGGCATTGCCGACCGTGACATCTCAGACGCCGTTGGGCGAAGAGTGACGTCGGCCGTGCCTCTGGTCCTCAGGTAGTCGAGGCCGGGCCATTCGGCCCGCACGTTTCCATTGACCCGAGTCGCCGCAACGTACGACAGCTGAAGCGCACGCATGATCGCACCGGCGTCGACGTTGTCGATCGCCGCGCGAACACTGGACTGTCCCGATCCATCGAGCGCGACGTTGCCGGTGCCGGTGACACCACCCCACGGCCCGCGCACCTGCAGCGACGAGACCTCAGCGCGCCGGGCCATCACGTCGTACGACCCATCGGCTTCGAGCTGGATGTCACGCAGTTCCCTGAACTGCAGCGCGGAACCGGAAACGCGCGCGACGACAGCGGGCGTGGAAAGAGGGCCCGTGACGGTGGCGTCGATTGCGACCATTCCACTCACGGGTTCTTCGACAAGAGCGAGCGCGGCGACGCTGGCGGCATCGAGCGATGACTTGACGGTGAGATCCGCGACCGGCGCATCGAACTGGGTGATGGAACCGGTGACCCCGGCGCGCGACGCTGAGGAGTCCACATCGAGTCGCTCGATTGCGACGTCCTCTTCACCGAGATCGACCTGGCCGCTCAATCGATCCACGGCTGCCAGACGCTCTCCAATTCGCACGTCACCTTTGGCGGCGTCGAACCGAATCTCGTGCCGATCGGTGAGGGCGTTGCCACTGACATCGATCGATGAGATCGGAAGCCGTGCGTCGATCTGTTCGGCGCGGTTCTCGTATCGCACCTGGGCCCTGGCAATCGAAAGAGATGAGACGAGATAGTCCACGTCCGTGGCGGGCGCGTCCGGATCCCGTGGCGGAGACGGCAGGTTGTTGCGGCCCTGCTCGTCGACGAAATAGTGGATGTCTACATCGTCAACGTTGCCGGACTCGATGACATAACGTCCGCGAAAGAGCTGGACGAGGCTGAGATTGACCTGCGCCCGGCCAATCGTGGCGAACACCGGCGCGCCGGGCCACGTCGTGGAGCGAACCCGGATATTCCGCAGGTTGACCGATGCGTTGAGCACGTTGTAGCCGAGTTGGTCGGTGCTGAACTCGATCTGTTCACGGGCGAGAAGGGCGACGATTTGATTCGCGACATAGCGGCGCGCGGGTGGAGTGTGGAGCGCGATCAGCACCACGATGACGAGCGCGCAGACGAGGACTCCAAATGTTCGCAAGCCACCGACGATACGCCGCCTCCGTGGCGGGCGAGCTTCGCCGTTGGATGAGTCGTGCTCCTTCACAGCTGAACAGGGGGTGCAATAGCTGCTCCAAAACGATTGCGGATGGTTCGTGGTGCGATTCCGTTGCCCCTGCAGGTTTTACAAACTGATCATTCATTTGTTACGGCCTGCCCGCTTCCGTCACGAAGGGGCGTGATCGCCCTCGACGAGGCCGAGGCCGGAATTGCCGAATCCCATCCATCGATTACGTGGTGCTGCGGCGGCACCTCGTGCGGAACCGGTCACGGCTGGACGAGGGGAGTGCGGCCGTCATCAGCTCATGCCGCGCAACCACGAGGGCACGCAGAGCGAGTCGCAGCGGGCAACACCGGTGCGCCCGGCCTCCGGCAGGGCATCGGAGCGAGTGACGCGCCCTCACAAGCCGTTCTGGGATCCGTTTCCTCCGTCAATCTCCGCTGGCTCGGCCCATAAAATAGCGGCAGCATGCCTCCCAGGGTCACGGACTACGTCAGGACGACCATCGATCGCACACAGGGGCGATCGATGGTTATTTCGATCGGTGGGATCGCGGCGAGCGAGCATCCGCTGGCCTCGCAGGCTGGCGCATCCATCCTGGCCAACGGCGGTCATGCCGTCGATGCAGCAATCGCGGTCAATGCAGTGATGGGTGTCGTGGCGCCGATGATGAACGGCGTCGGTGGCGATCTCTTCGCAATCGTCCATGACGTCGCCTCCAGTGAGCTGCACGGCATCAATGGCAGCGGCGGCGCTCCGGCCGCGCTGACGATCGAACGGCTCCGGGCCAGTGGCATCACGAGCATGCCGCAGAACGGTATTCATTCTGTGACCGTTCCTGGCGCGGTTGCGGCGTGGTCGATGCTGAGCGAGCGATTCGGCCGCCTGCCGCTCAGCCGTGTGTTGTCCCCGGCGATTCAGATCGCCGAGGAGGGATTTCCCGTTGCAGAGATCACGGGCGCCGAGTGGCTGGGAGGCGAGCCGCTCCTGCGCGCTGACGAAGAAGCATCCCGGGTTTTTCTGCCAGGTGGCGCCGTGCCCCGGATCGGGCAGATGTTCAGGAACCCGGATCTGGCAGCAACCTATCGACAGCTCGCAGCGAATGGACGGGATGCGTTCTATCGGGGAGAGATCGCCCGGCGGATTGCGCACTGCTCCGAGAAGCATGACGGCGCGCTCGCGGCCACGGATCTTGCCGCCTTTGACGCGGAGTGGGTGGCGCCGATCTCGACCAGCTATCGCGGATGGACCGTGTACGAGCTGCCGCCGAATGGCCAGGGCATCGCGGCGCTGACGATGCTGAATCTTCTGGAGCAGTTCCCAGTTGGCTCGTTCGGCCACAACTCCGCCGACGCGCTGCACACACTGATCGAAGCCAAGAAGCTGGCGTACGCGGACATGGCTCGGCACGTGTGCGATCCCGCTTTTCGCGATGTGCCGATCGAGGCGATGTTGTCGAAGCCCTATGCGGCGCGGCGAGCCCGCGAGATCGATCCGGCACGCGCCAATCCCGGCGTGCTGCCCGGCGAGCTCCCGGTGTCAGGCGGCGATACGACCTACCTGAGCGTCGTCGATCGCGATGGCAACATGGTGTCGCTCATTCAAAGCGTCTTTGCCAGCTTTGGCTCGGGCATCGTCCCTGCCGGGACCGGCTTTGTGCTGCAGAGCCGCGGCGGGCTGTTCACTCTTGATTCACATCATCCCAACGCGCTGGCGCCGCGGAAGCGTCCGCTGCACACGATCATTCCCGGGTTCATGCGCGCACCGGGCCAGCAACCCGGCGCTCACGCAGGCATCAAGGTCGCATTCGGCATCATGGGCGGGTGGAATCAGTCGCAGGCGCACGCGCAGTTCGTCTCCAACGTCGTCGATCACGCGATGAACATTCAGGCTGCTCTCGAAGCCGCACGAGTCACCAAGCTGACCTTCACCGGTAACGATGTCGCGTTCGAGTCGCGAGTGCCGGAGGCGGTTCGCGAGGATCTGGCGCGCCGCGGTCACGAGATCGATCTGCAGGGATCGTTCTCGAGCCTGGTGGGCGGCGGCCAGAGCGTCATGCGCGATGATGCGACCGGTGTGAACTACGGCGCCTCGGACGCACGCAAGGACGGCGCCGCCATCCCCGAGCCACGGTTCTGAACTGCGCGCCGTTCGCTTGCCACGTTCCAGAACATGTCTGTAACATATATGGCTATGCAACCTATCGATCGGCGTATTCTCGACCGCGAGCTCAAGAAGGGGTCAGCCGAACTGATCATCCTGTCGATTCTCGAGCCGCGTCCCCGGCATGGCTACGAGATCAGCAAGCTGATCGAGACGCGTTCGAACGGGCAGCTGACATTTCATGTGGCGTCTCTCTACCCGCTGCTTTACCGCCTGGAAGAGCGCGGATGGCTGCAGGGGCGCTGGGTCGAGAAGGCGGGAGAACGGAGACGCCGGTTCTACAGCCTCACGCCGGCCGGCCGGCGCGTGCTCGCGAAGCAACGCAGTACGTGGAAGGCCTTTGTCGAGGCCATGGGGCTGATAACCGGGGTCGATCCCGCCTGAGCCAGTCACTCGCGGATCGGCGTCCGAGCCCCCGGCCACCACTCCACGCGGCTGCCAGCCACGCCACGGAACAAGCTGTAGACATCCTACGTCTAAGGCCGTAGATTGTCTACGGCTATGACTCAACGAACCGACCAACAGCGCCTCGAGCTCCTGCAAGGCACCCTCGACATGCTCATCCTGCGGATCCTGCAGTGGGGTCCGCAGCATGGTCACGGCATCGGTCAGGCCATCCGGTCGCAATCGGACGACCTGCTCCGGGTGGAGACCGGCTCGCTCTATCCCGCACTGCATCGGCTCGAGAAGCGGGGTTGGCTCAAGTCCGAGTGGGACGTCAGTGAAGCGAACCAACGGGCGAAGTACTACCGGCTGACTGCGGCGGGAAAGGCGCAGCTCTCACGCGAGCAGGATCGGTGGTCGCAACTGGTGCACGCGATCGGCCGGATCATGAACCCGGCGCCAGCCGGCGAGGAGTAGGCGATGCGACCCGATGACGACGACCTCGATGATGAGATTCGCGGCCATCTGGCGCTCAGCATCAAGGAGCGAATCGATCGCGGCGAGGACCCCGCTGCCGCGCGGCTGGCGGCGCTCAAGGAATTCGGGAACGTCCCGCTGACACGCGATGCGATTCGAGGCGTCTGGCGTCATCGCTGGCTCGACGCGATCGAAGCGCTCGGCCGCGACATTCGATTTGCCCTGCGCGCGCTGCGCCGCAGCAAGGGGCTTGCCGCCAGTGTGGTGGTGACGCTCGCCCTTGGCATCGGTGCCAACGCCGCGATCTTCAGCGTCGTCAGAGGCGTGCTTCTTCGTCCCCTGGTCAATCGTGATGAAGATCGCCTGATTTACATTCGTCAAAGCGCGCCTGGCATTGGTGCCGAGAACACGACCTTCTCGGTGCCCGAGATCGAAGACATGAAGGCGCGTGCCACCACGATCAGCGCGTTCGGCGACTTCTCGACCGTCGACTTCACGATGATCGGCCTCGGCGGCCAGCCGCGGATGGTGAAGGCCGGCGTTGTCGGCGGGTCGTTCTTCGAGGTCATGGGGCTGCGGCCGGTGCTCGGCCGCCTGCTCAACCAGCAGGACGACGGTCCGGCTGCGACCGGTGCCGTCGTGCTCACGCACCGCTTCTGGACGACCTCGCTCGATCGCGATCCCTCGGTGATCGGCAAGACCATTCGTCTGGGCCCGCGAACGGCGACCGTGGTCGGCGTCCTCGAGCCCTCGGTGCCTTACCCGGCCGACACCGAGATCATCGCGAACGTGGTCACCAGTCCCCATCATCTCGGCGCGACGATGGTCACCAACCGTACCCATCGCATGACCGAGCTCTTTGGCCGGTTGGCGCCGGGCATCCCCCTGGAGGCGGCGCGCGCCGAGCTGGCATCGCTGCACGCGACGCTGATGGACGAGTACCCCGAGGCGTACGTCGAAGGTGCCGACGCCCGCCTGACGGTGACGAAACTTCGCGATCAGATTGCGTCGCCGGCGCGAACGATTCTCCTCGTGCTGCTCGCGTCGGCCGGCATTGTGTTCATCGTTGCGTGTTCGAATGTCGCGAACCTGATTCTTGCCCGTTCCGTACGGCGGGAGGGTGAGCTGGCAATCAGGGCGGCCATCGGTGCCGGAACCGGGGCGCTTCGCCGGACGCTCCTGGCCGAGAGCCTGGTGCTGTGCGGCGCTGGCGCAGTCCTTGGCATATGGCTGGCCACGCCACTCGTCTCCGTCATCGCCCGCTACGCGGCTCGTTTCTCCGTTCGCGCGCTCGAGGTCACCGTCGATAGCACCGTGCTGTGGGTCGGGGCGGGGTTGGCGATGGTGGCCGCAGTGCTTCTCGCATACGTGCCGCGCCTTCCATCGGCTCACGCTCCGGCAGGACTCGGCCTCGCGAGTGGTAACGTGCGGATCACTCCCAGCACCAACCGCCGGCTGCGTGTCTTCGCAACGGCACAGATCGCCTTCTCGTTCGTGCTGCTCGCCGGCGCCGGCATGCTCCTCGCCGCGCTCGTCGCAATGCAGACAGCCGCGACCGGTTACAACCTGCGGCAAGTGCTCGCTTTCGATATTCCTGCTTCGGCGACCGGCGTTGGTGGCCTGCAGGTCGTGAATTTCTATCAGGAAGCCACGCGCCGCATTGCCGCTTTACCGGCGGTCAATGGTGTTGCAGTCGGGAGCTTCGTGCCGTGGCGCGACACCGGCACATTCCCTGCGGGGTTCCAGTTTTCCGTGGATGGGTATCTACCGGCGGACGGGGAATCGCTTCCGAGCGCGCGCATGCGCATCGTCGCTCCTCAGTTCTTTGCCGTGCTCGGTGTTCCGCTGCTCGCTGGCCGCGACTTCACCGACGATGATCGGTTCGATGGAGAACCGGTGTCGATCGTGAGCCAGAGTCTGGCGCAACGACTGTTCCCGAATGGCGACGCGGTGAATCGCTATCTGACGTGGACCGACCCTGTGTTTACGCTCTTCGGCAAGCCGGTGCCTCGCCGTATCGTCGGAGTCGTGGCGGACGTGGACGATGAGAACGTCGTGCGGGAAGCGGTGCTGACGATCTATCAGCCGCTGCGCCAGATGGGTTTCGGCGGCCGGCTCTTTGTCCACGCGGCCGGTGATCCGTACGCGCTCGTGCCGGTGGTGACCCGGGTCATCCGGGAGATTTCAGCGGATCAGCCGGTTGAACGGGCCGCGACACTCGAGGACATCCGAGCCGAAGTGTTGTCTCCCGAGCGACTGAACGCCTTTGTGCTCTCGGGATTCGCTGGCATCGCGCTGCTCATCGCCGTGGTCGGCATCGCAGGTGTGCTGGCGTTCTCGGTCAGTGCGCGCATGCCAGAGTTCGGCGTGCGGATCGCGGTGGGCGCAGCGCCGCACCACCTGTTGACGGGTGTGCTTCGGGAGGGCGCGATGATTGCCGCAATTGGGATCGCCGCAGGGGCGGCAGGCGGATACGGTGTTGCGCGAGTTGCGGCCACACTCGTGGACAACGTGCCGATGCCCGGAACGATGCCGCTGATTGGGGCGGCGGCAGTCCTCATCGGTGCGGCGATCGTGGCCTCGCTGCTGCCAGCCGCGCGGGCGTCGCGCGTGGACGTGGTGCAGGCGCTCAGATCGGAGTAAGGACATGACCCTGGCGATACATATTCTCGCTGGCGCGCTGGTGCTCGTCCTTGGCTACGTCGCCCTGTTTTCGCGCAAGGGGCAACGCTTCATCGCAGAAGCGGGATGCTGTTCGTGTAGGCGATGGCGCGTCCGACGGACGTTTCGCGGCATCGTCAGTGCCGGCCTGCATCACACTCCGTTGACTGTCGCCCCGAACAAGTAGGCCGGTGCCGTGTCGCGCCGCCGCGCTTTGGCTCGTGGCGCCCACTTGTCTGCGTCATAGCCATGCTAATAACATATGTGGCTATGCCATCTATTGTGCATGTGAACCTTTCTCCACCCTTCGCCGTAATACTGGTCGCGTGAGTAACCGGCTCAGGGCGAGCGCACGGCGCGTCGCCACACATGAACGCTTAGCGAAGGAATCGACCATGCCTGATCCATCGGGAGTTTCGGGAGCAACGCGAGCCCAGATCAAGGGTGTGTGGAGCCGCGAACTGCACGAGCATCTGGCGCAACTGCGCCTGACTCCCGAGCGCGCAGCCGAGATCGCGGAGGAACTGTCCCAACATCTCGACGATCGCTATGAGGAACTGCGTCGTGGTGGTGCGAGCAAAGCCGACGCTCGCCGCCAGGCGATAGAGGAGCTGAGCCAGGGAGGTGGGCTGATGCTGCGAATGCAAACACTGTCACAGGCCCAGCTCCCGCCGGCCATCGTGCAGGGTCAGTCAACCCGCAGCCTGATGCGCGGTGCCTGGCAGGACGTCATTTACGCCGCACGCACCATGCGAAGACAGCCCGGCTTCGCGCTTACGATCGTCATCACGCTCGCGCTCGGCATCGCGGCCAACATGACGGCGTTCACCATCGTCAACGGTGCGGCGTTGCGGCCCCTGCCGTTCCCGGACTCCGATGAGCTCGTGCAACTCAATGTGAGGGACGTCGCCAACGCACGAAGCCAGGACTCGGAACTCTCCTATCTGGAGTTCCAGGAATGGCGCGCCGCCAACCCGCGGACACTCGAATACATCGTGGGGACCGATGAGCGCGGCGTGGACATCTCGGGCGACGATCGGCCAGCCCGGCGTGTGGCGGCGGCGTTCGTGTCGTGGGACACGTTCTCGATGCTGCCGCAGCCACCCGTGATGGGGCGCGACTTTCGCGAGTCTGACGACCAGGCCGGGGCAGCACCCGTCGTCATCATCAGCTGGAGCTTGTGGCAATCGAGGTATGGCGGCGACTCGTCCGCCGTCGGGCGAGCCATTCGCGTCAATGGTGTTCCGTCCACGATCGTCGGCGTGATGCCGGAGAACTTTGGTTTTCCGTATCGCATCGAATTCTGGCTGCCGCTGGCGGCCTTGCCGGAAAGCGATCGGACCACGCGGAGCGCGCGCATGCTCGACGGGTTTGGACGATTGCGGTCTGGTTCGACGATTGAACAGGCGGCCGCGGAGTTGTCCAGCGTCGCCACGTCGCTGGCCGGGCGCTATCCCGACACGAATCGGAACATCGTGCCCTTCATCACCCCATATGGGATCGCGTCTCAGTTTGTCGCGGTGTTGATGGCCCTGCTCGTCGCGGTCGGCTTCGTGCTGCTCATCGCGTGCGCCAATGTGGCGAATCTTCTCCTGGCACGTGCGGCCGATCGGGCACGAGACGTCACGCTTCGCCTGGCGCTCGGTGCCAGTCGCTGGCGCATCGTGCGCCAGTTGCTGGTCGAGAGCCTGTTGCTGGCGGTGATTGGCGGAGCCTGCGGACTCGCGTTGTCGTATCCAGGCATCCAGGTCTTCACGAATGCGGCCATCGAGGAGACCCCCTCCACGATGCAGTTCCCGATGGATGGGGCAGTGTTCGGGTATCTCGTCGCGCTGTGCATGGGCAGCGCTGTGGTGTGCAGTCTAGTTCCGTCATGGCACGCCTCGCGCACCAGTCTCACGACGACGTTGAACGACGCCGGGCGCGGCAGCGCCGGCAGCCGTCATCGCCGCCGCTGGACTGGGGCCTTCGTCGTGGCCCAGGTCACTCTGGCGCTCGTGCTGTTGTCGGGAGCCATGCTGATGATCAATAACCTGGTCGGTCTGATGCAGACAGATGTCGGCATCGAGACCAACGGGCTGTCGCAGATGGCGATCAACCTGGGGCAACGTCACGACACGCCCGAGCGGCGTCTCCTGTTTCTGAACCAGCTCGAAGAACGTCTGGTCCAGAGTCAAGGCGTCCAGGCAACGTTGGCCAGCCAGGCCCCTCTCGGGGGAGCACTGGTACGGCGGCTGCGGATCGATGGACGGGCAGCCGCGGATCTTGAAGCGCTTCCACAAGTCTCAGTCGTGGCCATTGGGACCCGATACTTCGACGTCATAGGTGCTCCAGTCACCGCCGGCCGATCGCTGACGGCGAACGAGGTGCGACAAGCCAGTGACAGTGTCGTTGTGAACGAACGCTTCGCACGCATGAATTTCCCGGATGGCATGGCCCTCGGCCAGCGCATTCTTCTGGCCGAACCGAACGCGCCCGCCGACGGCGCTGATCCGCGCTGGATGACGATCGTCGGTGTCGTGGGCAACGTACGCCAGCGCTGGCTGCCATCCGGTGAATTCGATCCGGTGGTGTATAGACCGTATGCAGCCGATCCACCTCAGATGTTCGAGGTGCTCGCGAGGTCGGCGTTGGGACCGGCGGCTGCCGCGTCGTTTGTCGGCGATCACGTTCGAGCGCTCGAGCCGGACCTGCCCCTCCTGCCGGTCATCACCACCGATCAGTTTCTCTCTCGTTCGCTGTGGCCGCAGCGATTGTTCGGATCGATGTTTGCCGCGTTTGCGTCGATCGCCGTGCTGCTGGCGACATGTGGTCTCTACGCGGTCACGGCGTATGCCGTGTCACGTCGAACGCGCGAGATCGGCGTGCGCATTGCGCTTGGCGCCGACGCGCGCAGTGTCTGGCTGGCCGTCACCGGCACGACCCTGCGACAACTTGCGATCGGGCTCGTCCTGGGAACGGCAGGGGCGGTCGCGATTGCCACTGTTCTCCCGGCGATCCTGGTCGGGGCTGGCGGCACCAACTTCCTCGTGATTGCGGGCGTGGCGATATTGCTGGTGGTTGCCGGTATCGTGGCCAGCGCCGTACCTGCCCGCCGCGCGATTCGGCTCGATCCGACGACGGCTCTGCAAGCCGAGTGACGGAGCAGGTCGTAGTATCCGGCTTTAGCCGGACCCCGACTCGATGCAGGCCTGCCCGCCTCGCCGTGTGATACGTTGCTTCACATGAAGAGTGCGGCAGCGCTGCTGGTCGCGTGCGTGATCGTTGCGGGTGTCGAGGCGCACCACGGGTCAGCCGATTACCACGTCGATCGCGAAGTCGCCGTGGAAGGCATCGTCAAGCAATGGAGATGGAGCAGTCCGCACACGTGGGTGTTGCTCACGGTCACTCGCTCGAAGGGATCGAGCGAAGAGTGGAACGGCGAGGGCCCGCCGCTGCAGTGGGCCGAAGCGCGCGGCTGGTCGAGCGCGACGCTGAAGCCCGGTGAGACGGTGACGCTCATCATGTACCCCTCGCGCCGCGAGGCGCACGGTGGTCTCATCAAGCGCATCGAGCGCGCCAGCGGCGATCTCGTCGTCAGCCGCCCGTGGCTCGACTAGAGACCCGGATCGATCCAATGCCCGGCCTACGGCCGGGCGCACCGGCGTGGCCCGTTGCAGCTCGCCTTCCGTGCCTTCGCGTTTCCGCGGTAATCCGTTTCCTCCGTAAGGCCTCGCCCCCCGTAAAGCCTCGCCTTCGACACGCGATCGTTACGGCCCGGGGTGCTTCGACAGCTTGCGTTGCAACGATCGGCGGTGAATGCCGAGGGCGCGAGCGGCCCTGGATACATTGCCCCCGCAGTCGCCAAGCACGCGCTGGATGTGCTCCCATTCGACGCGTGCCAGCGACGGAACTCTGGCACCGTCCGGCTGGATACCGTCGAAGGCTGCCACGATTTGATCCGCATCCGCCGGCTTGGTGAGGTAGCTCGCCGCTCCCAGTTTGACGGCTTCGACGGCCGTGGCGATGCTCCCGTAACCGGTCAGCACGACCACGATCGTCGCCGAATCCAGTTCTTTCAGATCGCGAATCACCCGGAGCCCGGACTCGCCCGGCAGCTTGAGATCCACGAGCGCCAACTCCGGGCTCTCTTCGCGTGCGGCCTCGAGTGCAGCGGCGTGATCCGGAACGCCCGTCGTGTCGAACCCCCGGTCGCGCATCGCGCGCACGAGGCGGTCGCGAAGAGGCGCATCGTCTTCGACGATCAGCAGCGTACGACCGTCGCCGTTCATGTCAGCGTTGCCGCAACGGCATGTGCCGGGATCTCGAGAATGGCTGTGGTCCCGTTGCCGGACTCGAACGTGAGCGTCCCGCCGGAGCGTTCCGCGAACGTGCGCGTCAGGAACAGTCCGAGGCCGAATCCCTGCCCCGGTTCTTTCGTGGTGTAGAAGGGTTCGCCAGCCCGCCGACGAACGTCCGGGGACATTCCGGCGCCGCGATCGCGTACCTCGATGCGCACCATGTCTCCCCGTTGGACGAATCGGAGCCAGACGTTCGACGTCGTGTCGCTGGCGTCGAACGCGTTCCTGAGCAACGCGGAGATCGCTTGAACCATCGCGGCCCCAGCGACTGATGGCGGCGCCACCGCCGGAGCGATCTCCACCTGCAGGCGCTGGCGCTGCGCATCCGTCAACCGATTGAACACCAGTTGCGTGATCGCGTCTGGTGTGAGCGGATCGGCATTCGCTGGCGCACCATCGGGCGCGCGACCGCTCATGCCATCGAGGATGACCTGGCAGCGATCGACTTCCGCCCGGATGAGCCGCGCGTCGTCTTTCAATGACGCGACCGGCGCGTGCAGGGCCAGTCGATCGGCGTGGTGTTCCAATTCACGTGCCGCAATCGCAATGGTCGCGAGCGGCGTCGACAACTCGTGCGCGGCACCGGCCGCGAGCGTCGTCAGCGACGCGAGGTGTTCGCTGCGCATCGCTCGTTCCCGGGCTTCATCCAGCTGGCGCTGCCTGAGGTCCAGCACGGCGCGCGCCCGCGCGATGTAATGCGCGACGAGCTCGGCGATGGTGGCGCCGGCCAGCCCCATCGTGAAAAGGTGCGTCGGGAAGTCGTTGAGCCGATGGTGTTCGGCCAGTTCCGCCTGGACGTGATCGTGGACCAGCCATGCGAATCCGCCCATCGAGACGACGCCGACGAACAGACCCCATCGCGCCCCGAGCGTCACCGTGGCCAGCCATACGTAGGTGACGTACATCACGATGAACGGATTGAACGGGCCGCCGGTGATATCCAGCAGGATCGCCAGCAACGCGGTTTCAGCGCACCAGCAGATGCCGAGGATTGCTCTCGGGACCGGCATCCCGCGCTGCGGCAGGAGCGCGATGAGGGTGCGACAAATTGCCGCGGTCAATCCGAACGGTGCAATGGTGCGTAGTGGCAGATCGAGATGGGGAAATACCAGCACCGTCGCGAGGACCGCCCACCACGAGAGGCAGGCCACCCAGCGCGTGATCGGCAACCATGCGACAACATGCCGCACGTCCTCAGGCCGATTCAGCATCTAGACTCTCCGGGAACCCTTTTCCCACACATATCGTTGAAACTCAAAATCATAACCGTGGCCTCCGTGTTGGGGCTGATGTTGTCTGCCGCACACGCACACGCACAAAGTGGCGTTGCCGGCCGCGTCGTCGATCAGACTGGCGCGGCACTCCCAGGCGTGACGATTGACCTCGTCGTTGGCGCGAAAGAGCTGACGACATCGACCGACAACGAAGGTCGATACGGCTTCGAGGGGGTGCCGCCCGGTGCGGCCGAGCTCACCTACCGGTTGATCAATTTCAGCGTGTTGAGGCGGACTGTTGATGTCGGTACTGCCACCCCGGTGGTGGCCGATGTCGTGCTCGCCCTTGCACTCAATGCCGATGTGATCGTCACTGGCACGTCGACCTTTCGGAATATCGTGGACATCGAGAATCCGAGGGAGAACCTCGTTGGCATTGCCGCCGCCGCGAGCCAGGGTGCGGTGACCGCCGAGCAGCTCGACGTGCGGCCCATACAACGACCGGGGGAGGTGCTCGAGACCGTCCCCGGCATGGTCATCAGTCAACACAGCGGCGAGGGAAAGGCCAATCAGTATTACCTGCGTGGCTTCAATCTCGATCACGGTACGGACTTCTCGACGACGGTCGCGGGCGTGCCGGTGAATACGCCGACCGGCGCCCACGCGCATGGCTATGCTGACGTCAGCTTCCTGATCCCGGAGCTCGTGAGCGGCGTGCAGTACAAGAAGGGGCCCTACTTCGCCGACGAGGGAGATTTTTCGGCAGCCGGCGCAGCCAACATCAACTACGTCAATGAGCTCGCAAGGCCGCTGATCAACGTCAGTGCCGGCAGCTATGGGTGGGGCCGCGCGTTTGCTGCCGCATCTCCACGTGTTGGCAGTGGCTATCTCCTCGGGGCTTTCGAGGTGAATCACAACGACGGTCCCTGGGAGCGGCCTGACGACTACCAGAAGGTCAACACTGTCGTGCGCTACAGCCAGGGCGACAATCGCAACGGATTCTCCGTCACAGGCATGGGGTATTGGGCAGACTGGGATTCGACTGACCAGGTCGCCCAGCGGGCGATCGACAGCGGCCTGATCTCACGATTCGGAAATCTCGATCCGAGCGACGGCGGGCAATCCAATCGCCAGAGCCTGGCCGCTGAGTACCAACGATCGAGCGGTCCCTCCTCGCTGCGGGCCACCGGGTTTCTGCTGCGTAACAGCCTCAACCTGTTCTCCAACTTCACTTACTACCTGGATGATCCCGAACACGGTGATCAGTTCGAGCAGGCAGAGCGACGGATCGCAGCTGGTGGACGTGTTGTCTACCGTCGCCTGGGGCACTTTCTCGACCGGCACACCGAGAGCAGCGTGGGTTTCCAACTTCGGCGTGACTGGCTCGATCCAGTCGGGCTCTACCGGAACGAGGCTCGCACGCGGCTCTCGACGACCCGCGAGGATCAGGTTGGCCAGACGATGACTGGCGTGTACGGCCAGACAGAGATCGAATGGACGCGCACGCTTCGCACGACGTTCGGGCTGCGCGCCGACTGGTATCGGTTCGATGTCGAGTCCGACAATCCGCTGAACTCGGGCAACGGCTCGGACTCGTTGGCCAGTCCGAAATTCGGCGCCGTCTTCGGGCCGTGGTCAGGGACCGAGATCTACGCCAACGGGGGGACGGGGTTTCACAGCAACGATGCGCGGGGGGCCGCGATCCGCGTGGATCCAAGTACAGGCGATCCCGCTGATCCGGTCACGCCGCTGGTCCGCGCGAAAGGCGCCGAGCTCGGGCTCCGCACGGTCCGGATTCGTGGCGTGCAATCGACTCTCGCGCTGTGGTACCTCGGCCTCGATTCCGAGTTGCTGTTCGTGGGCGATGCCGGCACGACAGAGGCCGGCCGTCCCAGCCGCCGCATTGGGGTCGAGTGGACCAACTACGGGCGCGCGACGTCATGGCTGACGTGGGATGCGGACCTAGCCTGGACGAATGCTCGATTCACCGATGACGATCCGGCGGGTGATCACATTCCCGGCGCCCTCGACCGCGTGATTTCCGCCGGCGTGACCGTCGAAGCCCGGCAGCCGATTTTCGGAAGCCTGCGCGTGCGCCATTTCGGCCCGCGGGCGCTCATCGAAGACGCCAGCGTGTCCTCTGAGAGCACGACGCTGTGGAACGGGGAAGTGGGGTATCGACTCTCGGACAAGGCACGCTTCGTCGTCGAAATCTTCAACATCTTCGATGCCGAGGCATCAGACATCGACTATTTCTACGCGTCGCGTCTGCACGGCGAGCCTGACGAAGGGATCGAGGACATTCACACGCATCCGGCCCTTCCCCGATCGGCCTGGGTTGGATTCCGCTACTCGTTCTGAGGGCTATCGCGCCTCGACGTGCTGAATCAGCCATGCGCCTTCGAAGGCTTTGCGCAGGCTGAAGTTCCACTGCCGTCGCTGGGTTTGCGCGGAGCGGCTCCCGACTCTCGGCACGAAACGCGTTGTGCCGCTGCAGTTGGCCTCCGCGAGGACGCCCTTGACGGCAATCGTGCACCTGTCGAACGACAAACTCTGCTCCTGCAGTCGCTCGAACGCGCGGTCGAGGTTCTCCGGATTCACAGTCGGCCAAACCTGGTGTGCGGCCTGGGCGTCCAGTGAATTGAACGCCCTTCGATAGCGTCCGATGACATCGCGTATAGCGCCGCTCTCCACGTCTGCAGCTGCGGGTGCCGCAGCGGCGGGCGTCGGCGATGCCGCTGGAGGACGTGCCGCGGCAGCCGGAGGCGTTGCAACTGGTGCCGGTGGGGTTGTTTGCGGGCGAAGGGCCGGTTCGTCAACCGCTGCGCGAGGGAGAGCTGCCCCTGGTGTCTCAGCTACTGCATTCCGAGGCGGATCCGGCTCAGGTATCGAGCGGTAAGGCGGCCGCGCCGGTGGCTCGATGTTGAGTCGTCGTTCGGGAGGAGCCGGACGAGTCTGGCGGTCAGCATCGGCAGTACGAGACGCGGGAGCCGGGTCCGAACTACCAGCCACGCGCGGTACGGCGGTCGGAGGTGGTGATGGCCGCGCCGTCGTCGACGGCTGATCTTCTGGCACTGGCGTCGGCACAACGGGTGTCAGATCCTCGGGCTTCGCAGGAGCGGACGGCGGAAGTTCCGCCGACGGGGAGTCACCCAGGTCTCTCGACGCGACGCGATCGTCGCCTTCCGGGACAACAGCCGCTTCGCCTTTCAATGGTGGCGGTTCCGTCCTCGCACTGGCCGATGGCTGAGGACTGGTTTGTGTGTCCGCGGTGGTTGCCGGTCCCTCGATGTCCCGTTCGAGAACCCAGACTGCACCAAACGCCAACACGAGGAGGAGCGCCAGGTACGTCGCTCGAGTGGCACGCCCCATCTTCGATGCGGATCGCGCCCGCGATCGCTTTGTCGAGGCGATCTGGGCAGTCGGTGTGTTGTCCTCTGGCCATATCAGGATCGGCCGCGGTTCGGATTCGGACTCACGTGAGCCGATGTAGTACGACTCGTCCTCGTGCGCCTCGGTGTAGCGGATACGCTGGTCGAAGTCGTGCTGCGCAGCGTCGCGCCACTCATTGTCCAGCCGCGCACTGTCTCGGTGCTCACTGTCGCGATGCTCAGCGACGCGATGCTCAGCGACGCGATGCTCAGGTTCGCGATGTCTGGTGTCCGAAAGTCTGGTGTCCGAAAGTCTGGTGTCCGAATGTCTGGTGTCGTGAGGTTCGGTGTCGTGATGCTCGGGGCTGAGGCGGTCGTCGAACTGCGATTGTTCGTCAAGCCGCTTGTCTTCGTCGGACCGGAATCGCAGCTCGGAATCGAACTCCTTCTCCCAGCTGAAACTCTGATCTCGATCGAACGGTCGTTGTGCCATGAATCATTCTCGTTGTTACCTGCCAAACGAGTAGTCGAACGTCACCGTCGGCACCCAGCTGGTGTTGAGTCCCACGTCCGTGATCGGACGGAGGACATTTGCGGTGACCAGCCGCGTTCCCGTGACATTCCACTTGAACCCGCCGACAGCCACGATGCGATCGGCGATTTCCTCGCTTCCCGTCAGCCTGCTGGTATCGACCCCGATGAGTCGCGGATGAGCCACGGTTGTTCGACGACAGCCCACCCTTCTCTCGATCCTGCGGCCGAAGAGCTCGCCGATCAAGGTGAACCGTGGGGCAGCGGCCACTGTGACCCGCTACCCCAAGCCCTTCGACACGCCGTGCAGCGTGTACGAGACCTCTCCGTGAAATCCGACGGCGCGACCCTCCACTGACCCGATCATGCGCGGGGTGAAGCTTATTTCTCCGGCGCCGAGCAGGTTTTCCTCGTCGCCGGTCGGGAGCCGCGTCTCGGCGCCAAGTGCAAGGCCGCTCGCGCCTTCGCGCAACATATTGTATTTGATACGCGCGACGATGTCGCCGAGCCCGGAGGCGGATGCCGAACCAGTCGCCTGGACGAACGCCTGGCCCCGGTAGGTGTCGAAGCGCTCGCCCTGCGGGCTCAGCCGCACGAACGGAATCACCACTCCCACGTCGATGCGATCGGAGACGCCGTAGTTGCCGAGCACGATCATGGTGTCATCACCTCGCGTAGCGCTGCCGTTCTTACCGGCGTCTTCATGGCTCGGTTGATTGGCTGGGCGGTACTCCATCCTGCGACACGGTGAACGACTGACCGGCGACCGCGATCGCGCTGGAGCGCGCGGAGCCGATATTGGGCAGTGCGAGGAACCCGATCGTGCCGTTTCCACTGCCGCTCGTGGCCGTGGTGAACAAGATCCATGCGGCGGATTTGGTGGCGGTCCAGGCGCATCCGGACCCCGCGGATATCGAGAACGAGCCAGTACCCCCGAGTAGTGGCAACGATGCGCTCGTCGGGTTGATCTCGTAGGTGCAGGATGGTGGCGGTGGCGCTGTCTCCGCTTGCGTGACCGTAAATGTCCGCCCGGCAATCGTCAGCGTACCGCTGCGTGCGGCGCCGCCATTCGACGCAGCGGTGAAGCCCACCGTTCCACTGCCGGCCCCGGCCGCTCCGGACGTGACGGTCAGCCAGGCGTCATTGCTGACCGCGGTCCACGCGCAGGTAGCAGTTGTCGTCACACTCACTTGTCCGGCTCCGCCCCCGGCCGCGATCGCCTGGCTCATCGGATTGATCGTGTAGCTGCAGGCTGGCGGCACGGGCGGTGGTGGCGGCGGTGAGGGC
>JALDXQ010000062.1:0-34944 GCA_032156805.1 Acidobacteriota bacterium | reverse complement strand
AGATCAACCGCACGCCGCCCAAGACGCAGTCGGCGCTGCTCGAGGCGATGCAGGAACATCGCGTGACCGTTCAGGGCAAGACCTATCAGCTGGCCGAGCCGTTTTACGTCTTTGCGACGCAGAACCCGATCGAGCTCGAGGGCACGTATCCGCTGCCCGAAGCGCAGCTCGATCGCTTCATGTTCCACATCATCATCGAGCACCCGCCCTACGACGAGGAACTCGGGGTCGTCAGGACGACGACCGCGATTCAGAATCCGCAGCTCGAGCGGCCGATCACGGGCGATGACCTGGTGTCCTTCCAGCGGCTGGTGCGCCGGGTCCCGGTGGCGGAGCCGGTGATGCGCCACGCACTCGACATCGTTCGTGCCACGCGCTCGAAGAACAATCCCGACGCCAAGGACTACATCCAGAAATGGGTGGCGTTCGGGGCGAGCGTTCGCGCGGCGCAGTACCTGGTGCTTGGCGCCAAGGCCCGTGCGCTCACGAGCGGACGCTACCACGTGAGCTTCGAAGACATTCGCGCGCTCGCGCACCCGGTGTTGCGTCATCGCATCATCACCAACTTCCACGCGCAGTCGGAAGGTGTCACGACCGACGCCATCGTCGACCGTCTGCTCGAGTCGGTGCCGCTCCCGCGATCGGGTATGTGATGGCCGTCGAAGTCCACGCCATTCCCGGCGCCCGGTTCATGGATCCCGCGGTGCTCGCGCGCATCGGGAACCTCGAGCTGGTTTCGCGCGCGGTTGCAGACGGGTTCATCAACGGCCTGCACAAGGCGCCGTACTTCGGCGCGTCCGTGGACTTCGCGGAGCATCGCGGCTACGTGCCGGGCGACGACATCCGCCGGATGGACTGGCGGCTGTGGGCGCGGACCGACCGGTACTACATCAAGGAGTACGAGGCCGAGACCAACATGAACTTCTCGGTGCTCATGGACGTGTCGAAGTCGATGGACTACGGCAGCCGTGGCATCACGAAGTTCGATTACGCGCGCATCCTGACGGCGTGTCTCACCAACCTCGTGCACCATCAGCGCGATCGTGTCGGGTTCGTGGCCTTCGACGACGGCATCGTCGAGCACGTGCCGCCGTCGGCCAAGCACATGGAGACGGTGCTGCATGTGCTTGACCGGTTGAAACCCGGGAAGCCGGGAAACCTCAAGGGCCCGCTGCACAAGCTGGCAGAGCACTTCGGGCGCCGCGGAGTCCTGGTGATCGTCTCGGATTTCTATGATGATCCCGAGGCCATCCTCGATGCGGTCTCACCGCTCCGGTTCAGGGGTCAGGATCTGATCGCGTTTCATGTCCTCGACCCGACCGAGTTGGAGTTTGGCTTCACGGACGCACAGCCGTTCGAGGATCTCGAGAGCGGCGAGCAGATGCCGGTGGTGCCGGAAGCGTTCCGCGAAGAGTATCGTTCCCTCGTGCAAGCGCACATCGACGCGCTCACGAAGAGTTTTGCCGGCGTGCGCGTGGACTACACGATGCTGGACACGTCGAAGCCATTGGACTTCGCGCTGTACCGATATCTGGGCAGTCGAGCCAAGATGATGAAAATCAGATAGAGATTGGTGATTTGTGATTTGTGATTGGTGATGCTGGATTGGTTGTCGATTGACGATTGGGGGATTCTTGATTGGATTGGTGCGTCAGTCACCAAGCGTCACTCAACAATCAAGCGCCGATCGAAGATCATCAATCAAAGATCAGTAAATGGATAGATAGTGAATTTCCTCGCCCCCCTGTTCTTCGCGGCCCTGGCCGGACTGGCCATTCCCGTGCTGCTGCACCTGACGCAGCGCGAGAAGAAGCAGATCGTCCGCTTCCCGTCGCTGATGTTCGTCAGGCGGATTCCGTATCAGTCCGTGCGGCGTCGCAAGATTCAGAACTGGCTGCTGCTGGCGGTGCGGATGGCGGCGCTCGCGCTGATCATCCTGGCGTTCACCCGACCGCTGCTCGATCGCGCCGACGTCCCGACGGCCGGCGCCAATGCGCAGGAAGTGGTCGTGCTGCTCGATACGAGCTACAGCATGGGATTCGGCGATCACTGGACGCAGGCACAGGCCGCGGCCCGCGATCGAATCGCCAAGCTCAGCGCGTCGGATCGGGGATCGGTCGTGCTCTTCGGATCGGGCGCTGACATCCAGCTGCGTTCAACGTCCGAGCGCTCGCGGCTGACCGCCACCGTCGATGCCGCGGCGCCGAGTCCCTCATCCACGAGATTCTCGCCGGCACTGAAAGTGGCCGGCAGCATCCTGGCTGAATCGACGTTGCCGAGGCGCGAGGTCGTGATCATCAGCGATTTCCAGCGCGGCGGGTGGCGAGGTGAGGAGGGAGCGAAGCTCCCGGAAGGCACGACGCTGACGCCGGTCCAGATTCAGAGTCCCGCGAACCGCGGGAACCTGAGCGTCACCGGTGTGACGTTCACCCGCACGTCGTTCTCCGATCAGCAGCGCATCGTTGTCACCGCCGGTCTCTCCAATCGGACCGACCAGTCGGTGACGGGAAGCACGATGACGCTAGAAGTCGGCGGAATCTCGGTCGGGACAAAGCCGGTTGCCGTGGAAGCCGGCATGAGCGGGTCAGTGGTGTTCGATCCGTTCACCATCAGTGGCCGCAATACGCGGGCGAGCGTTCTCCTGTCCGAGGATGCGCTGGCCGCGGACAACTCGTTCAACTTCGTCGTGTCGCCTATCGAACCGGTCCATATCACCGTGGTGGATCGCGGCAACGCCGCGTCTGCGCTCTACTTGACTCGCGTCCTCTCGATCGGTGAATCCCCGAAGTTCGAAACGGTGTTCCGGCAGGGAGACGCCCTCTCAGACGACGATCTGCGGCGCAGTGCCGTGATCGTACTGAATGACGTGGAAGTCGGCGCGCCGCTGGCGCGACGGCTCGCGCGTTACGTCGAGCAGGGCGGAGGTCTCTTCGTCGCGACCGGCTCGCGTGCGCGCTGGCCGCAGGAAGTCGATGCACTGCCCGGTACGGTGGGTCCGCCGGTCGATCGCACGCGCGGCGACGCGGCTCGCGTTGGCGCGCTCGAGTACGGGCATCCGGTCTTCGAGCCATTCCGTCGGCCGCGCAGCGGCGACTTCTCGTCGATCCCGGTTTATGGATACCGGAACGTGACGCCAGCGAAGGACGCGCAGGTGCTGGCGCGCTTCGACGCCGGGACACCAGCCGTGCTCGAGCGGCGGCTGGGGCGAGGGCGTGTGATGCTATGGGCATCGACGCTCGACGTGTCCTGGAGTGACCTCCCAACCAAGCCGGTGTTTCTCCCGTTCGTTCATCAGAGCGTTCGTCATCTGGCCGGGTATACCGAACCCGAGCCGTGGCTCACGGTCGGGCAGGTGTTGAACGCATCCGCCGGCACGGCCAGGGAATCCGATTCACCACGCGTCCTGCTCACCCCATCCGGGCGTCGCCTTCCACTCGACGATGAGGGGTCCGAGGTTCTGGAGCTGACCGAGCAGGGGTTCTACGAGATTCGCGGCGAGGCGAATCAGGCCGAAACGGTGGTTGCCGCCAACGTCGACCCGGCGGAAGCCGACCTGACACCCATGGATCCGCGTGAGATCACGGCGGCTGCGGTTGGGGCGGGGGACGAGGGGCAGGCTGGCCAGACAGGTGTGCCGCTCACCCCCGAAGCCCGGGAAAAAAATCAGCGGTTGTGGTGGTATCTGCTAATTGCCGGAATCCTTGTTCTCGGCGTGGATACGCTCCTGTCCAACCGTATGGCGAAGGCGTAAACTACGAGCTACCGGCAACGAGCCAGCCTGGAGGGTCCCTCAATGCTCGAGTATCTGCGACGTGCTTCTATGCCGACGGATCTTCTCGGCATCATCGCGGAAGTGCGGCGACGCTGGCGCCTGAAACTCGCGCTCCGCGGGGTCGTGCGCATCCTGGCCATCCTCCTGGCCTTCTTCCTGGTCGCTGCCATCCTGATGCAGTGGGACCGGTTCAGCCCGGTATCCATCGTGCTGGCGCGTGTGCTGCTCGCGGTCACGCTTTTGAGCTCGGTCTATTACCTCCTCTTCCGTCCGCTCCGCCAGCGCGTCACCGATGAACAGGTCGCCCTGTATCTCGAGGAGCACGAGCCGTCGCTGCAGGCGACGTTGCTGAGCGCTGTCGAGTCGAACCGCACGGGCAACACGGCCGAATCCGAGGCGCTCGTGAAGCGAGTGATCGAGCAGGCACTCGAAGCGTGCGCCCGGCTCAACGCCGCGCACAAGGTCGAGATGCGACCGCTGCAGCGCAACGCGATGGCGTTGGGCGGAGTGGCACTGGTTGCCCTGCTCGCCATTGCGGTCGGTCCCGCGTTCCTGCGCCATGCGCTCTCGGCGATGCTGCGTGTCGCGAACGTGCAGGCGGCCTCCCCGTACCGCATCGAGGTCACACCGGGTAGCGTCACCGTTCCCAAAGGTGCAGACCAGACGATTACCGCGGCGCTCGTCGGGTTCGCATCCGAGGACGTGGTGCTGATGATCCGACGCACGCCGACCGGCGAGTTCGAACCGCTGCCGCTCGTGCGCAACGACGACGGCAAGTACGAGGGTGCGGTGTTCGACGTGAACGCGCCAACCTGGTACCAGGTTGTGGCCGATGGCGTCCAGTCACAGGTCCACACGCTGCAGGTCGTTGACGTGCCGTATGTGCAGCGCCTGGAGATCGAATATCACTTCCCCGCGTACACCGGCCTCGAGCCTCAGAAGATCGAGGACGGCGGTGACATTGCGGTGCTGCGTGGAACCGAAGTGCGTCTGCGCGCGTTCCCGACGATGAAGACGGCGGCGGGGCGGATCACGCTGAACGAGAAGGAGACGCTCGAGCTCGCGCCCCAGGCCGACGGGTCACTCACCGCCGCGTTCAAGGTCGAGCGCGATGGCTCGTATCGCGTGGACCTGCAGGCGCCGTCAGGTGAGCTTGCTGCCGCCTCTCCGCAGTACACGATCGACGTGCTCGACGATCAGGCGCCATCGGTGTCGTTCAATCGACCGGGCCGTGACACCTCGGTCTCGTCGATCGAAGAGGTGTTCGTCGAGGCAGCAGCCGAGGACGACTTCGGCGTTCGCAACCTCGAGCTGGTCTACTCGGTCAACGGCGGACCCGAGAAAGTGATCAAGCTGTTCTCGGGCACGTCGCGCCTCCCCGAGGTGACGGCGGGTCATACCTTCTACATGGAGGAACTCGGCGTCGAGACTGGCGACTCGGTGTCGTATTACGCGCGCGCCGCGGACAACGACACGACCGGCGCCAAGACGGCTTCGAGCAACTTGTTCTTCCTGCGCGTCCGGCCGTTCAAGAAGGACTTCAAACAGGCACAGTCTCAGGGCGGTGGTGGCGGCGGCGGTGGTGGTGCGGGGCAGGTCGAGGCCCTCTCCGAACAGCAGCGGCAGATTATCTCCGCGACCTTCAACGTCCAGCGCGATCGGCGTTCGTTGAACGCGGCGAAGTTCAAGGAGAACTCCACCGTCGTGTCGTTGTCGCAGTCGCGCCTGCGTGAGCAGGTCGAGGGGCTGCTGACGCGGATGAACAGTCAGCTCGTCGAGCGCGACCCGGCATTCGCCAAAATTGCAGAACTGCTTCCGCAGGCCGTGACGGCAATGAAGGAGGCGGAAGGAAAGCTGAGCGCAGCCGCGCCGGATCAGGCACTGCCACCGGAGAACAAGGCGCTGCAGATCCTGCAGAAGGCAGAGGAAGAGTACGAGACGCAGATCAGCGTCAACCGTCAGCAGGGCGGCGGCGGTGGTGGCGGCGGCGGCGCGATGCAGCAGGAGCTGTCCGAGATCTTCGAGCAGGAGCTCGACCAGATGGCGAATCGCTACGAGACCGCCAATCAGGCGTCCGAGCAGCAGAACGATCGCGAGGTCGACGAACTGCTCGAGAAGCTGAAGGAGCTCGCGCGCCGCCAGGAGCAGGAGGCCGAGCGGCAGCGGCGACGGGCACTGCAGGGCCAGGGTGGTAGCAGCAGTGGCAGTGCACAGCAGCGCGCGCTCGCCGAGCAGGCAGAGGAAGCCGCACGCCGGCTGGAGCGGCTCGCTCGCGAGGAGCAGCGTCCCGAGTTGCAGGAAGCGGCACGGCAGGCGCGCGAAGCTGCCGATGCCATGCGCCGCGCGGCCGCGGGCGGTGGTGCTGGTGCCGAGGCCCAGGCGCAGGCCGCGCTCGAGCGCCTCCGCGAAACGGAGAAGCGGCTGCAGCAGTCGTTGACGCAGCGCGCCGAGCGTGACATCGCTGACGCTCGTCGTGACGCCGAAGAGATCGCACGGCAGCAGCAGGAGATCGCCGATCAGGTCCGACAGCTCGCGGCCAATCCGTCCGCCCGCGCCCAGACCGCGCGCCAGATCAACGAGAAGAAGGATCAGCTCGAAGGAAAGCTCGGGAAGCTCGAGTCCGATCTCGATGAGGCTGCGCGCGACGCGAGCCGCGAGGAACGGCCGGCGTCACGGAAGATGGCCGAAGCGGCAGGCGCGATTCGAGACAATCGCCTGCGCGACGCGGTGCGGTATTCGAAGGCACTCGTCAGCCGTGGATCCAATCAGCAGGCGAACGCGGCCGAGGCCGATATCTCGCGCGGGATCGAAGAGATGCGTCAGCGACTCGACGAGGCGCAGGCCGCGCTCGGTCAGGGTGCGCCTGGCGATAAGCGTGAGGATGCCCAGCGTCGTGCCGAGCGCCTGGCTCGTGCCGCGGAATCGCTGCAGGAGCGAACGCGCGAGCGTGCGCAGCAGAACGGCCGTCAACAGGGCAACAACCAGCAGGCTCGCGGCCAGCAGGGTCAGGAAGGGCAGGGGCAGGAAGGTCAGCAGGGCCAGGGCCAGGGGCAAGGAGAAGGTCAGGGTCAGGGTCAGGGTCAGGGCGATGGTCAGCAGGCTGGCGAGGGTGGCGGACAGCGCGGCGATGGACGTGATGGCGGCCGGTTTGCCGGCGGTGGCTACGACCGTGGCGGCGCATGGCGAGGTGGATCCACTTGGGGCGGCTGGTGGGATGGCGGCCCCGTCAACCTGACTCCTGAGGATATCCGTCAGCTGCGCGGCGAAGCGCGCCAGTATGCGAGCGAGGCGCAGGATCTGCGCGGTCTGCTCCGCGGTGAGAACATTGATCCGCGCGAGCTCGACGAGATCGTCAATGCCTTACGCCGGCTGCAGGACGAACGCGTCTATCAGAATGTCGAGGAGCTGGCCCGGTTGCAGGCCTTTGTGGCCGACAGTCTGAAGCGTTTCGAGTTCGGCTTGCGGCGGCAACTCGACGCGAACACCGGCGCGATCGTGCTCTCTGGCTCTGATGAAGTTCCGGAGGAGTTCCGCAAGCTGGTCGAGCAGTACTACCGGTCTCTCGGACAAGCAGGGCGGTGAGATTCCGCGTCCTCGTGGCCCTCGCGCTCGTCGTCTGCATGGCGAGCGCGGCGGCCGCTCAATTCGGCCGCGGCTTCGGCTTTGGCTTCCGCAGCCGCTATCCTCCTCGCTTTCCCAAGGCGGACACGTTTGGTGTCGGGTTCAACTTCTGTCGCGGCATCTACACGAGCGCGCGCGGTGAAGCCGGCGGACAGGGCTGGTCCACCGACTACCCGGACGCCGATCTCAACTTCTCGATCCGCCTCTCGGAGCTCACGCGCACGAGGGTGAAGTTCAACGACGACGGACGCCCCGACTTCGTCACCGTGCGCCTCACAGACGATTCGCTGTTCCAGTGTCCCTATCTGCACATGGAGGACGTGGGCACCGCTTCGTTCAATGAGCGCGAGGTGGAGGCGCTCCGCGCCTATCTGCTCAAGGGCGGGTTTCTCTGGGTTGACGATTTCTGGGGCAGCTACGCCTGGGACGACTGGGTGTCGGAAATCAGCCGCGTGCTTCCACCGGGCGAGTATCCGATCCAGGACCTGACGCCGGCGCATCCGATCTATCGCACGCAGTTCCAGATCACGGAGTTTCCGCAGATCCCGTCGATCCAATCGTGGCGGGGCAATCCGCACGAGACCTCCGAGCGCGGTGATGACAGTGCCGAGCCGCACTTCCGCGCCATCTTCGACACCCGCGGCAACATCATGGTGCTGATGACGCACAACACCGACATCTCGGATGCGTGGGAACGCGAAGGCGAGGATCCACGTTATTTCTACCAGTTCTCGCCGCGTGGGTATGCCGTGGGGATCAACGCCGTCCTTTATGCAATGACGCATTAGCTGGTTGGAGCGGTCCGAAGGGGCGGGAGTGCGATGGTGCGACGGTCCGGTCCGAGGGTGCGAGGTACGATGGTGCGTGCGTTGCTCGTACTCCTGTTGCTCGTTCCGCTCGCGCTGAGCGCTCAAGTCCGGTCATCGTCTTCCCGTTTCCGCCAGGCGGTCGAGTACGACGGCAACCTCACCTTCACCCGTCTGATTTACGGCTCGAGCCTGCGCGGCTTCGGGTTCGGCGGCGCGGCGTGGTCGCACGACTATCCGGCCGCGGACAAGAATCTCAGCGCCATCATCGACTACATCACCCACATCCGGGTTCGCCTCGACGGCACCAACGTACTCGACCTCGACGATCCCGAGATCTTTCAGAACCCGGTGCTCTACGTCTGGGAGCCGGGATTCTGGACGATTCAACCGACCGAGGCGAAGCAGCTGCGCGAATACCTGCTGAAGGGCGGGTTCGTCATCTTCGACGACTTCGAAGGGCCCGATCACTGGGACAACATGGTGGCGCAGATGCGCCAGGCGCTGCCCGAGCATCAGTTCATCCGCATAGACCAGAGTCACCCGATATTTCATTCCTTCTACGACATCCTGAAGCTGGACGTGCCGCATCCCAGCATGGACGTGGCGCCGGGTTACTGGGCGATGTTCGAGGACAACGATCCCTCCGCTCGGATGATCGCGCTTGCCAATCACAACAACGACATCGCCGAGTACTGGGAGTGGTCAGCGGAGGGACTTTACAATCCAGACCCCACCAGCAATGCCTATCGACTGGGCGTGAACTACTACGTTTACGCCATGACGCATTGATCATCCTCACGGTCCGAAGGGGCGACGGTGCGGTGGTGCGACGGTCCGGTCCGGACGTCCGGACCCGATCTCCGGACCGTCGGCCGTCGGACTGGACCCTCGCACTGTCGCACCTTCGCTCCGTCGGACGGCACACCGATCGATCCTATGCACGTACAGCTCGAAGAGATCGTGGCGGAATTCGAGTCGGCCTCGGTAAGGCTCCGCGAGTTAGGTCGCAGGCTTGCTCCCGCTCAGTGGAATAGGAGGCCGGCGCCGGAGAGCTGGTCGCCGGGGGAGTGCGTGGCTCATCTCAACCTGACGGCGCTGGCGATGCTGCCGCTGATTCGACAAGGCCTCGAAGAGGCACGTCGATTACAGCGTGCGCCCGGCGACCGCTATCGACGCGACATCGTGGGCTGGTTGTTGTGGCGATCCATCAGCACGCCGGGCCGATTCAAGGCGAGGACGATACCGGCGTTCGTGCCGTCGGGCGATCGACCGCCCGAGGAGATCACGGCCGAGTTCGATCGCCTGCAGGCCGAGCAGATCGCGGTCACCCGTCAGGCCGAAGGTCTGCCGATCGACCGGATCAAGATCGTCTCGCCCTTCAACGCCCGCGTTCGTTACAGCGTGTTCTCGGCACTGTCCATCCTGTCCCGACATCAGCACCGGCACCTCTGGCAGGCCGAACAGGCGAGCCGCCAGAGGTCCTGACGCGCCGGGCAGATACAATCAACAACGTGGGACAACCTTCCGGCGTCAAGATCTGCAACTCGATTCTCGATGCCATCGGCAACACGCCGATGGTGCGCATCAATGCCCTCACCCTGGGAGCGACCGAGGCGACCGTGCTCGCCAAGGTCGAGACATTCAATCCCGGCAACTCCATCAAGGACCGCATTGCGTTGCGGATGATCGAGGATGCCGAGCGGAGCGGGCTGCTCAAGCCTGGTGGCACGATCGTCGAGGGGACGTCCGGCAACACCGGCATGGGCCTCGCCATCGTTGCCGCGATCAAGGGCTACCGCTGCATCTTCACGACGACCGACAAGCAGTCGAAGGAGAAGATCGATGCCCTGAAGGCGTTCGGCGCCGAAGTGGTCGTCTGTCCGACCGATGTCGATCCCGAGGATCCGCGATCCTACTACTCGGTGTCTTCACGCCTGCAGCGCGAGATCCCGGGAGCCTGGAAGGCAAACCAGTACGACAACCCTTCGAACACCGCCGCGCACTACGAGCAAACGGCACCCGAGATCTGGGAGCAGACCAGCGGCGCAGTGACGCACCTTGTCGTGGGCGTGGGAACCGGCGGGACGATCAGCGGCATCGGCCGCTACCTGAAGGAGCGCAACGCCGCCGTGAAGGTGTGGGGCATCGATACCTACGGCTCCGTGTTCAAGAAGTACAAGGAGACCGGCATCTTCGACAAGAACGAGATCTATCCCTACATCACCGAGGGCATCGGCGAGGATTTCATCCCCGGCAACGTCGACTTCAGCATCATCGACCACTTCGAGAAAGTGACCGACAAGGATGCTGCGCTCATGACGAGACGGCTGGCGCGCGAGGAGGGGATCTTTGCCGGGAACTCAGCCGGTGCGGCAATGGCTGGCGTGATTCAGCTCGCGGAACACTTCAAGAAGCGTGACGTCGTCGTCGTCGTCTTTCACGACCATGGCTCGCGCTACATGGGCAAGATGTACAACGACGACTGGATGGGCGCGAAAGGGTTCCTCGAGGTCACAGGTACGACCGCCCGGGATCTGGTTGCTGCCGGTGTGTCGGGTGAGCTCTTCACCGTTGAGGCCGCCCGCAGTGTCGAGGAGGCAGCAAAGCTGATGAGCCTCCACGATTTCTCGCAGGTCTCGATCACCAAGGAGGGCCGTATCATCGGCTCCCTGAACGAGATGCATCTCTACGAGGAGATCGTTCGGAACTCCGCCGTCAAGAAGGAGGCGGTCGAGACGATCATGCAGCCGGCTTTCCCGTTCGTGGATATCTCGACGCCGGTCGAACTGCTCTCCACGATGATCACACCAGGCAATCCGGCGGTGCTCATCCGCGACTTCAAGACGGACAAGACCTTCATCATCACGCGCTCGGACGTCATCCGCGTGCTGATGTAGAGATGGACCCGCTGCGTGGAAGCGGTCTCGAGACCCGCCACTACCGTCAGCGGCGAAAGCCCCTCGGCTGTGGAAGGACCGGCGGCAGCGACCCGTCAGGTCCGATCAACTCGAACGGCTTTTCGAAAGCGGCGGCGGTCACGTACTTGACGCCAAGGTGGTTCACCGACGCCACGTCACTTCGAACGACGCGGCCGGGGACCACGAAGTCCCGCCTGTCGCAGTCCTCCAGCTGGAAGTCGGTCCGGTTCCCAAGTGTCATGCGAATGCCTGACTCGACGAGGAGACCGCTGCTCGAGATGTTGAGCAGATTCAGCTCAACGCCCCATGTCAGCCTGATGCTCTCGAGCCACGGGAGCTCGAAGCGCTCCCACCGTGTTGCCCGCTCCTTGTGAGGGGTGAGGCCGCAGTAGCGCTCGAGCGCTGTATCGAGCATGCGAAGCAGGCTAACGGTTTCTTCCGTGGCCTGATCCTGGGATTGCTCGAGGAGCAGCGCTCGTGCCGGGCGCCACGAATCGTTGAATCGGGCGGCGTCAGCGCGTGACTGATCGATCGCCTCACGGATTCTCGATGCCACGGCGCTGATGTCGTAGGTGTGTTCCGTCGTGTGGCGGCGACGGAAGAAGCGGGATATCAGGCCATCCTGCTTCACCTCTGCGTCAACGAGCGGTGGAATTGTCAGCACCGGCAGGTGATCGAGGGCCGGTGCCGATCGCAGGTGCGCGGCCAGCAGCTGATCTTCGTCCGATGGCAACAGCGTCGACGTGAGGATCAGATCGGGCTGCCGTTCAGACAACGCGCGGATCGCATCGTCAGCCGACGGTGTCACGACCACTTCAGCATTCAGCGTTTCGCTGACCAGCCGTTGCAGAATTACGATTCTTTCCGGATCCGGTTCGATTGCCAGAATGTGCGCCATGGTGTTTGGCATTGACGAGGCAAATCCCGGGCCGCACCGAACCAGGCGGAAACTCGTGAGTCTGCGCGGGTGCAGGTGTGAGGTCTGCCCGGGAGCAGACTAAGAAATGACGAGTTCAGCTGTTCTTAACGATGGCGTCGCTCGTGAGCTCGCGCAAGGTGCACAGCTGTGCACGACTGCCGATGTCATGCCGTGGGATTTTTCCGCGGGCTTGGCAGCTAGCGGGCGAAGCAGTAGAAGCGGCCCGCACCTCCGCGGGGCGCCGTGTTTGCGCAGTTCTGGTTCGCGTGGGCTGAGTTCCACGACGACAACGTGCCGGTAGTGCTTTGATTGGGCCCCATCCCGTCAGAGTGCCCGACTTGTGCGGCCACGTTCGCCGAAGCCGACGTCCAGTCCGCGCACGTCAATCCAGCGGCCACTGTACCGTCAGCGTTCGAGCCGGTCAGGATGTCGTGTTCGACCGGCGCCGGAGAACCGGTCCACTGACCGTTAATCCGCTGGCCCCGCTCGTCCACAAACAAGCTGGCGTCACCGGGGCGAGCGTGGAGTTCCGTCAGGCCGTTGGCAACAGCGATGCGACTCGCGTTGAACCAGGGACCGGTACCGATCCGATCCCTCGCGTGAGTCGGCTGATTCCCATTCGCCGGGTCGCGTTCCACGCTGAGGTAGGCGCGCCACGTGCGGCCGCCCTGTCCCACTGCTGTTGCCAGCTGCTGGCAGGTGGCATCGGCTCCGGCGAGCCCTCCCAGGTTGCCTGTTGTGCTGGTCGTGCTTGTGACGAAAAAGCTCAAGGACGAGGCAGAGGGTGTGGTCGGCATCTCGTCATCGCCACAACTTGTCGCGATGACGATAGTGAGTAGAAGCAAGGCCGGTCTCATCGCATCACCTCACGTTGCTCGAGGCGTTCGGCGGCGCAGCGCATCGCCAGCGGCGAGATCCGATTCTAGTCGCAACTGATTGCTGCTGCGCCGTGCGTGCGGAGTCAGCCGTTCTCCGAACGGTGGGGAACGGACAGCTCAGGCGTGCAATGCGCCCTGGCGCATGATGAACGGCCGCTACTGCTCGCGCAAAGCGGCCATCGGATCGATCCGTGCGGCGCGGCGCGCCGGTGTCAGCGTTGCGATCGTGGTGACGCCCAGCAGCACGATTGAAACAGCGCCGTAGATCAGCGGGTCGAGCGGGCTCGTCTCGTAGAGGAACGACGCGATCGTGCGACTGAGAATCGCTGAACCAAGGAGGCCGAGCGCGAGTCCGGTCAATGCGAGCCACAAGCCGCTCGCGAGGACCATTCGCAGCAGTGTCGACGAACTGGCGCCGAGGGCGCTACGAATGCCGATCTCCTGCGTGCGCGAGGCGACGGAGCGATGGATGATGCCGTAGGCGCCGACGACGGCCAGCATCAGCGCGACCGCCGCCAGCGCCAGCAGCAGCATCGTCTGGAAGCGGCGCAGGGCGACGGTCTGCCCCAGGCGCTGCTCGACGGTCATGATCCCGTAGGGGGGCGCCGCCGGATCCAGATCCTGTATCCGCGCGCGGATGGCGTTGCGCAGCGTCTCGGGGTCGCCGCTCGTGCGGACCGCGATGTCCATCTGTGGGATGGCGCCAGCCTGGAACATGTACGGAATCGGCGGCTCGTCCAGGCGTTGCCGACGCATATCGGCGACGATGCCCACCACTGTTATCCAAGGGACGTTCCTCGATGGATCCAGTCCAAACTTGAACCGTTGGCCGATCGGATCCTCTCCCGGCCAGAACCTTCGTGCCATCTCCTCGTTGATCACGACGACTGGAGGCGCGTCCGGGTCGAGGTCACGATTTCCGAGCAGCCTGCCGCGGATAAGTGGAATGCGCATGGCTTCGAAGTAGCCAGGCACGATGTTGTCTGCGGTAAGCGGCGGGGCGGAATCAGACGCCCTCCGTGGTGGCCGATTCTCGAGCGCGATCGGAATATCGGGCTGCCGATGAATGAAAAAGTCGCTGATCGCACCGGCCTCGACGACACCCGGTAGCGCGCGAATCCGCTGCAACGCCTCGGTGAAGAAGGCCGCGATCTTGGTGCGGTTATCGTAGCTCTGGGGCAGATCGATCTGCAGCAGCAGGACGTTCTGCGAATCGAACCCCCGCCCGGTTGTCTGGACGCGAACGAAGCTGCGAATCAACAAACCCGAACCGGCGAGCAAGATCACCGCGAGGGCGATCTCGGTCACGACGAGTCCCTGGTGCAGTCGCCGCCCGGCGCGTCCGCCCAGCAGGCGCGGTCCGGCGTCGCGCAGTGCGCTGGCAGTGGTTCCGATCGAGAGTTGCAACGCTGGCAGCAGGCCGGCGACCAGACCGCAGCCGAGCGACGCGGCCATTGCGAACAACAGCACGCGGCTGTCGAGATCAATCGTGTTTGCACGTGGCAATACTCCGGCCGCCAGGGCACGGAGCGCCAGCACACCCAGCCATGCGATGAGTGCACCGACCGTCCCGGCCAGCAGCGACAGGAGG
The DNA here is from genome assembly GCA_032156805.1 of Acidobacteriota bacterium. Lineage (GTDB taxonomy): Bacteria > Acidobacteriota > Vicinamibacteria > Vicinamibacterales > UBA2999 > Gp6-AA40. Next base: position 20,436 of record JALDXQ010000062.1, on the reverse strand, counting down.
AGGTTCTCGGTGAGGGCCTGCCGAATGAGGCGCAGGCGGCTCGCACCGAGCGCCGTCCGCAGCGAGAACTCGCGGTTGCGTGCCGTGACACGCGCGAGCATCAGGTTCGCCACGTTGGCGCAGGCGATGAGCAGGACGAAGCCAACCGAGCCGAACAGCAGCCAAAGCGATCGCTCGGTGGTCGACCCGATGACACGCTCGACGAGCGGATCGGTCGTCACACCGAAGCTGGCGTTGCTGTCGGGGTATTGCGTGCGGAGACGCGCGGCAATCGTGTCCATCTCCGCGCGCGCGGATGCGATCGTCGCAGTGGGGGCGAGTCGGCCCAGTACGATCAACGCATCGGCCCGCCGGCTGTTCTCCTGCTGCCAGTTCGGCCCGAACCAGAGCGGCCGCCAGAGCTGGACGTCGGCTGTCGGCAACTCGAATCCGGGTGGCATGACGCCGACCACTTCCGCGCTGGCTCCGTCCACGTCGATCGTGCGTCCAATTGTTTGGGGGTCGCCCGCGAAGCGCTGTTGCCACAACGAGTGGCTGATGACGACCGCTGTGGCTCGGTCGCTGAAGTCCTCCGTGACAAAGGCCCGGCCGGCGACCGGTGACGCACCCAGAAGCTCGAAGAAGCCCGGCCCAACCAGCCCCATGTTGACGCGCACCGGGTCGCCGCCTCCGGTCAATGTGGCGCGCGTGAACTCAGGGCGCAGGTAGGCCGCCATCTGCTCGAACTCGCGGCTCTGCTCCTGCCAGTCGCGATAGTTCAGATAGGACGATCCATCCGGCAGGTTCTGCTGAAGGTTCCAGGTCCACATCACCGCGATGCGGTCGGGTTCCTGGTACGGCAAGTCGCGCAAGACGACCGCCTGCAGCACGCTGAAGATCGCGCTGTTGGCCCCGGCACCGAGTGCGAGCGTCAGAACGGCGACGGCCGCGAACCCCGGGTTACTGGACAGGGATCGGCCGGCATATCGCAGGTCCTGCAGGAGTGTGCTCATGGCTCCGCCGCCAGCTAAGACGGAGCTTCACGTTCGAGGGTTGCCGGCTGGAGAGCGGCTCTATGGCCATGGCGCGGCGCGCGGGAAGATAGCTGGCCAGCACGGCGGCGGCGATCAGACGTGGTTTCCGCGCTCCAATCACGCCGTAGATGCCCACGCGGCCCAGCGGCCGCTGGCTGGTTACTCGATCGCCTTGACGATGTCTTCGACGACCTTCTTGGCGTCTCCGAACACCATCATCGTGCGGTCCATGTAGAAGAGGGGATTATCGATGCCGGCATAGCCCGAGGCCAACGACCGCTTGTTGACGATTACGGTGCGGGCCTTGTGCGCCTCGAGGATCGGCATGCCGTAGATTGGGCTGCCTTTTTCTTCGGCGAGCGGATTGACGACGTCGTTGGCGCCGAGCACGAAGGCGATATCCGTGCCGCCGAAGTCGCCGTTGATGTCTTCCATCTCCTGGACCTGGTCGTAGGGAACCTCGGCCTCGGCGAGCAGCACGTTCATGTGGCCGGGCATGCGGCCGGCCACCGGGTGAATCGCGTATCGAACGTTCACGCCCTTCGCAGCCAGCTTGTGGGCCATTTCCTTGACGGCGTGCTGCGCTCGCGCAACTGCCAGGCCGTACCCGGGAATGATGATGACGCTCTCGGCGTTGCCCAGGAGGAACGCGATGTCCTCAGGCGATCCGGACTTCACCGTCTTTTGTTGTGTCTCCGCCGAGGCCGCCCCCTCTGCCGCTCCGAATCCGCCCAGGATCACGCTGAAGAACGAGCGGTTCATCGCCTTGCACATGATGTACGACAGGATCGCGCCTGAAGAGCCGACGAGCGAGCCGGCGACGATGAGCAGCGGGTTGTTGAGCGAGAAACCAATGCCGGAGGCCGCCCAGCCCGAGTAGCTGTTCAGCATCGAGATCACGACCGGCATGTCCGCGCCGCCGATCGGAATGATGATCAGCACGCCGAGGACGAACGCGATTGTCGTCATCACGATGAATGGGGGCCAGTGCGCGCCGGGCGCCGCCAAGAAGAAGGCGATGCCGAAGCCGATCATCGTGATCGCCAGCACCAGGTTGACGATGTGCTGACCTTTGAAGACGGCTGGCGCGCTCGAGAAGAGCCTCGAGACCTTGCCGAGACCGGCCAGCTTGCCGAAGGCGATGACCGACCCTGAGAAGGTCATCGCGCCCACGAACGTCCCGATGAAGAGCTCGACACGATTACTGGCTGGTATCGGATCCGGTACGTTGAACGCGGCCGGGTTGTTGACGACCGCGATGGCGATGAGGACGGCGGCCAGCCCGACCAACGAGTGCATCGCCGCCACCAGCTCCGGCATCTGCGTCATCTGCACTCGCCTTGCGACAATCCATCCAACGATGCCACCGAGAGCAAGAGCGCCGATCGTCAGATCGATTCGCCGGGTGATGGCGAGCGTCGTGAGCACGGCGAGCGCCATGCCGGCAATGCCGAAGCGATTGCCGCGACGCGCCGTGAGGGGGTTGGAAAGACCTTTGAGGGCGAGGATGAAAAGCACGCTCGCCGCGAGATAGGACAGGGCAACCTGGTTGGGGGACATGGCCTCCGTCACCGCTGCTTCTCCGCGCGGTCTTTCTTCTTGAACATGTCCAGCATGCGTTCGGTGACCAGGAACCCGCCGAACGTGTTGATCGCGACCAGTGCCACGGCGATCGCTCCGAGAATGGCGCCGCGGTCGAGCGGGCCGGGGCCGGCGGCGAGGATGGCGCCGACCACGATGACAGAGCTGATGGCATTGGTGACGCTCATCAGCGGTGTGTGCAGCGCCGGGGTCACGTTCCACACGACGTGGTAGCCGACGAAGATCGCCAGCACGAACACCATGAGATTGGTGACGATGGGGTCGACAGCGACTCCGGGCACGTCAGCTCCTGACCGGCGCGCCGTCGATGCAGACGAGCGTCGCCGCGAGGATTTCATCCGATCGATTGAGTGTGAGTTCGCCGGTCTTGGGAGCGAGCAGCAGCGTGGTGAAGTTCAGCAGGTTGCGCGCGTAGAGCGCGCTCGAATCGGTGGGGAGGCTGGCCGGGATGTTCGAGGGGGCTACGATCTTGACGCCGTTGTGCTCGACCACCTCGTCCTTCCTGCTGAGAGGACAGTTGCCACCCTGAGTCACCGCCATGTCCACGATGACCGACCCGGGTTTCATGCCCGCGACGGTCTCGGCTGGCACCAGAACCGGTGCCGGCCGGCCTGGAATCAATGCAGTGGTGATGACGATGTCGGCGGCCTTCGCGCGTTCGGAGATGAGCGACGCCTGACGGCGCTTGTAGTCGTCGCTCATCTCACGAGCGTAACCGCCGGCTGTCGCCTGTGCTTTTCGTTCTTCCTCGGAGAGTTCGACCTCGACGAACTTCGCGCCGAGTGACTCGACCTCATGCTTGACGGCGGGCCGGACGTCGAACGCCTCGATCACCGCGCCGAGTCGCTTGGCGGTGGCAATCGCCTGCAGGCCAGCGACGCCGGCCCCGAGCACCAGCACTCTTGCCGCCTTCACTGTGCCGGCGGCGGTCATCAGCATCGGCATGAAGCGCCCGTACTCGTATGCGGCAATCAGTACCGCCTTGTAGCCAGCGATGTTGGCCTGCGAGGAGAGCACATCCATGTTCTGCGCTCGCGTGATACGCGGCAGCAGTTCCATGGCGAAGGCGGTGACCCCGGTTCGTGCCAGGGTATCGACGCCCTCATGCGGCGAGAGGAGACCGACGAGAATGCTGCCGCTGCGGAGCGACGACAACTCGGGTTCCATCGGCCGCCGCACCTTGAGGATGAGGTCGGCGGTGTTGTAGATGTCGGCCGCGCATCCCAGCGAAGCCCCGGCCGCCGCAAAACTGGCGTCGGGAATGCTGGCTCCTGCACCTGCGTTGGTTTCGATAATGACGCTATGACGGCCGCCGGTGGTGAACTTCTTCACCGTCTCGGGCGTGGCGGCCACACGTGTTTCGCCTGGGTAGATCTCGGCTGGAATGCCGATGTGCATCAGTTGAACGCCTCCGGTCGCACCCGGATCTATTTCCCCGACTTACTCGGACCGGCTGCGTGTTGCGCGTTCAATTTTATACGGAACTCTGCCTATCCACCCGTTCCGAAGGTGTTGCATACATCGACATTCCCTGATTGGAGCCCTCGGCGGAGCCATTCGACCCGCTGTTCCGAGGACCCATGTGTGAACGACTCGGGAACGATGGTCCCCTGCGATTGCCGCTGCAGCCGATCGTCTCCAATCGCGGCCGCCGCCCTCAGACCCTCCTCGGCATCGCCCGGTTCAAGCAGACCGCCCTGGGCGGCGTAGTGTCCCCAGACGCCGGCGTAGCAGTCGGCCTGCAACTCCTGCCGGACCGATAACTCGTTACCTTCGCGCTCGCCAGCGCGTTGCCTTGCCGCTCCCACTCGGGCGGAAACTCCGGTCAGCGTCTGGATGTGATGACCGACCTCGTGAGCCACGACATACGCCTGCGCGAAATCTCCAGGCGCTCCGAATCGTTGATCGAGCTCGCGGAAGAACGACAGGTCGAGGTAGACCTTGCGATCGGCGGGGCAATAGAACGGGCCCATCGCCGACTGCCCCAATCCACACGCGGACTGGGTCGCGCCGGTGAAGAGCACCAGGACCGGCGGTTCGTACCGTTCGCCACTCTGCGCGAACAGTCGGCTCCATGCCATCTCGGTGTCGGCAAGCACGACTCCTACGAATTCGGCTTGCGGATCGTCGGTCGGCGCCGCACCTGGTGCGACGCTCGAAGAATCCGGACCGACAGTGCTGATGAGATCGGCGGGGTTCTGTCCCGTGAGCGCCGAGAGGAGCAGCACCAGAACCAATCCTCCCAGCCCGCCGCCAACGGCCATCCCGCCGCCTGACATGCCGCGGCGATCTTCGATGTTCTGACTACCGGTGCGACCTCTCCACTTCATGGCAGCACGCTCCCGTTGTCGCTGAGCATATTATGCTCGCCCATGGACCTTGGATTGAAGGATCGCGTGGCGATCGTGACGGGCTCGAGTAAGGGGCTTGGTTTCTTCAGCGCCAAAGCGCTCATCTCGGAAGGATGTCGGGTCGTCATCTGTGCGCGCACGCCGGACGCCTTGCAGGAAGCGCGCCGTCGTCTGGCTGAGATCGCAGGTGACGATCGCGTGCTGTCCGTCGTCGCTGACGTGAGTCGGGAGGAAGGAGCACACGCGGTCGTTGACCAAGCGGTCGCGACATTCGGTGGGATCGACATCCTGGTCAACAACGTGGGGCTTGCGCGGGGAGGCGGCCTTCTCGACACGACGGACGAGCTTTGGCACGAGGCGTTCGATTCCACGTTGATGCCGGCCGTCCGCGCATCGCGCCTGGCCGTGCCGCACATGCAGCGGCGCGGCGGCGGGTCAATCATCATCATTGCGTCGATCTACGGGCGCGAGGCCGGCGGCCGCATGACCTACAACGCGGTGAAGGCGGCCGAGATCAGTCTCGCCAAGTCGTTGGCGCAGCAACTGGCGCCCATGAACATCCGCGTCAACAGCGTGTCGCCGGGCTCGATCCTGTTTGAGGGCGGTTCGTGGTGGAAGCGCCAGCAGGACGATCCTGCCGCGATTGCCGAGTTCGTGAAGCGCGAACTGCCATTCGGTCGCTTCGGCAAACCGGAAGAAGTCGGCGACGTCGTCGCCTACCTGGCTTCGTCACGTGCCAGCTGGATCAGCGGCACATCAGTCGTCGTAGACGGGTGTCAAAGCCGCGCGTTCTGAACTGACGGGCGTCGGTGCGACCTCGCTTCGTTGGTCAGTCAAGATCGCACCGACAAGCATCAGGATCGCACCGACACGATTCGGGTTATTCCTCGCGCAGTGTGCGCATTGGTTGCATGAACGCCGCTCGCGCGGCCGGGATCAGCGCGGCAAGCGTTGCGACGGTGAGGACGATACCAGCCACGCCGAGCAGCGTCACTGGATCGAATGGCGATACGCCGAACAGCAATCGAGACAGCAGGTCTCTTACCGCCAGTGAGAGGACGAGACCCGTCGCACATGCGATCGCTGTGACGCGCAGTCCCTGCGCAAGGAATCGGGCCAGAATCGAGCCGCGCGCCGCGCCGAGTGCCAGGCGGATGCCGATCGCACGACGCTGCTCCGTCACGGCGTAGGAAATCACGCCGTAGATGCCGACGAGGCCAAGCGCCAGTGCCATGATGCCGGCAATCGCGAGCATCACCAGCGTGAACGAGGTCCGCGCCATCGACTGCGCGTACGTATCGGCGAGCGTCTGCACGCGCGCGAGCGGAAGACTCGGATCGACGGCCCAAACCGCGCGCCCTATCTGTCTGATCAGATCCTCGGTGCCGGCTTGATCGCTGCGGATGGCGAACGCCATGTCGCGCGGGATGAACGTTGGAATCGGGCCAAAGGCATCCTGTGCCCCCGCTCGCCAGTACACGATCGCGGGCGGAGGCTGATCGGCGCCGCTGTCGTAGAGATCCCCAGCGACACCAATCACCTCGTTCAACGGTCCCGCGCGTCCGATGCGGATCTGTTTACCGATTGCCGCTGACGGCTGCCCCCACCATTCGCGCGCGAGGTTGTTCGAGACGATCGCCACCCTGCGGCGGTCGTGAATATCGCTCCATGTGAAGTCGCGTCCCGCGAGGAGCGGAATACCCATCGTCTGGAAGAAGCCTGGCGCTACTGACTTCGATCGGCGCAGCGTGGGGATCCCTTCGGCGTACGTCTTGTCTGCAGCCGTCACCACGGTGTTGTTCTCGAAGTCCGTCTCCATCGGCAGCGCGGTGGCAAACGAGGCGGACGTGACGCCGGAGATCTTCGCGATCTCGGTCAGGATGTCGTGCTGCGTCTGCGCGACACGCGCGGGCTCCGCGACGCGTCCATCAGGAATCGAAATGCGGAGGGTCTGAACGCGGTCGGGCTCTACGAACCCAGGCGCTACACTGCGCAGCGCCATGAAGCTTCGAATCATCAGACCAGCCGAGACGAGCAGCACCACCGCCAGCGCAACCTGCACGAAGACCAAGGTGTTCTGCGAGCGATGGTGCGCGCGACCCCGGCTGAGAGTGCGGCGGTCGCCACGCGCGGCTGCGTGAAGGGCCTGCGCCCCCTTCGGCCCGGCGTGCCTGAGGATCGGCAGAAGTCCGAAGATCACCGCCGACAGGAGCGACATGGCGAGCGCGAATGCGAGCGCGAGCGGATCGATCGAGATCTCTGCCAGTCGCGGCAGCGTTGCGGGGCCGGCCGCAACGAGGAGTCGGAGTCCGGCATACGCAAGACCAATTCCAAAGGCGCCTCCCAGCACGGCGAGGGCGAGGCTTTCGACGAGCAGGTGACGCGCGATGTGACTCCAGCCCGCGCCGAGTGCCGCGCGCAGCGTGAACTCCTGCCGTCGCCCTTCGGCCCGTACGAGCAGAAGATTTGCGACGTTCGCGCAGGCAATCACCAGGACGACGCAGATAGTTCCCATCAGCAGCCAGAGCACCGAGCCCACGTCCCCGATCACATCCTGCTTGACCGGCCTCACTGCCGGGCCGAAGCGCGCAGCGGTCAACACATTGGCGTTGGTGCCACGCTCCTGAATCCAGAGCGGCAGCATGCGACCGACGTCTGCATTGGCTTGTGCGAGCGACACGCCAGGCTTCAGCCTCGCGATCCCGACGTAGGAATGGACGTCGTTGGGCAGAAGATCGGCGCCCTGAAATCGCTGCGGCAGGATGACCGACGCTTCGGCGTTCAGGAAGCGGAACGTCTGTGGCATGACACCGATCACCTCGCGGAGACGTGAATCAATCGTCACCCTGGTGCCGATGACGGACGGACTTCCCGCGAATCGCCGCTGCCAGTAGCCATAGCTGAGGATCACGGTTTCGGGAGTTCCAGCGCTGTCATCGCTGGCGCTGAACCAACGTCCGAGCGTCGGTGGCACGCCGACTGCCGGGAGTGTGCCGTAGGTCACCACGAGCGCCGGGACTTGTTCGGGTTCTCCAAGCCCGGTCACGCTCGCGCGAGTCGTGCGCCACAACCCGAAGTCGGCGAACGTCTCTGTATGCTCACGGTAGCTGAGGTACATCGTCGAGGACAGGCGGATGTTGTTGGACGTGATCCCCTGAAACTGTGCCGAGTGCCACACGCCGACAATCCGCTCAGGCTCGGGATACGGCAGCGGCCTGATCAGGACGGCATTGACGACGCTGAAGACGGCTGTCGTCGAGCCGATCCCGAGCGCCAGCGTCAGGATCGCCGCGAGCGTGAAGCCAGGGCTCGTGCGGAGCATCCTCAGCGTCACGCGAAGATCGTGAGTCAATCGTTCGAGCCAGCCGATGTTGTTCATCTCGTGCGTCTCCTCACGAATGCGTAATGCATTCCCGAACTGCTTGCGTGCTGCCAGACGTGCCTCGTCGAGCGACATCCCTTCGCCGCGAAGGTGATCGATGCGTTCGGCGATGTGGAAGTCGAGCTCGCGACGAAGCTCGCGATCGACGCGCCCACGGCGAAGCGAGTTCACGAGACGTCGTAACCAGGGCATGACTAGTCTTCCCGCAGAGCTCGCATCGGCTGGACGAAGGTCGCGCGTGCGGCCGGGATCAATGCCGCGAGCAATGCGACCGTGATGACGACGGCGAGCACACCGGCCAGCGTTGGCGGATCAGCAGGCGAGACCCCATAGAGCATCGTCGAGAGCGTCTGCGCAAAGAGCAGCGCGAGGATCAAGCCGCAAACCGATGCCGCGCCGACGATACGAATACTCGTGGTCATCAGTTGATGGACGACGCTCCGTCTGAGCGCACCGAGCGCAAGGCGCAGCGCCACCTCCCTCCGGCGAAGGCCGACCGCGTAACTCAATGTTCCGTAGACGCCGGCAGACACAAGACCGAGGGCGGTCAGGGCAAAGAGCGTGAGCAACCACGTGCGCAGGCGGTTCTCGGCGTAGGCATCGCCGATGCGCTCGTCGAGCGGCGCCATGTCGTAGACCGATCGAAGAGGCGCGAGCTGGGCGAGGCGTTGACGGACGGCAACTCCAATGGCGGCTGGTTCGCTGTTGGTGCGCGCGATGAACCAGGGGAACGGATTCGGGGCGCTATCACACGAGTACACGGTCGGAGCAGCCGGGTGATCGATGCCAAGTTCGCGCGCATCGCCCACGATGCCGGAGATCCTGCCCGCAAGTGATCCGTTGTCCCACGTCACGTGACGGCCGAGCGGCGATCGGCCTCGGAAATACCGCTCGGCGAAGCTCCGATTCACCATGACATCCAGGGCTGCGCCCGGCCGGTGAATTCCAGCTTGCAGCGAACGACAGAGCTCGCCACTCAGCATCGGGATCTCCATCGCGTTGAAATAGCCGGGCGAAACCGTGCGCCATGCGGCGATCACCGCCGGTTCAGTTGCGGGCCGTCCTTCAACCGCGAACTCGATCTGATACGGGCCGGGTGAGCCGGGCAGCGTCCAGGAGGTCGCCACGGCCTCGACGTTCGGCAGCGTGGCAAGCTCGTCGATCGTCCTGTTGATCCTGCTGACCAGGCCGGCGGGGTCTTCGTAGTTCTCGTTCCAGTTACCGCTCAACCGGAAGGCGAGCATGCGCGAGGCATCGAACCCCGGATCGACCCGTGACAAGGCGTCGAGACTGCGTACCAGAAGCCCGGCGCCTGACAACAGCGTCACTGACAGGGTCACCTGCACACCAACCAGCAGCCACTGGATGGTGTGACGAGGCACAGGGGCACCGCTTTCGCGCGTTGCCGATGCGACCTTGCGCACGCTGCCCATCACCGGCCAGAGACCGCACAGCAGCGCGACGCCGAAAGCGCATGCCATCGTGTAGACCAGCATGCGCGGCTCGAGCCCCATCTGCTCGAGTCGCGGCAGGCGAGGTGCAAAGGATTGAAACACTTGTGAGGTTCCCGCCGCCAGGAGTAGCCCCCCGGCAGTGCCGGCAAGAACGAGGACGGCTGTCTCCGTGAACAGCTCGCCGGCGATGACTGCGCGTGAGGCACCAAGCGAAATTCGAAGTGCGATCTCGTTCTCACGCCTGGCGGTGCGCGACAGCAGCAATGCCGCGATGTTGGTGCACGCGACGAGCAGCAGCAGTGACACCGCGCCGAACAGCATCCACAACGAACGGCGTATGCCGGGGCCAACGACGTCGTGCAGCGGCACGATGCGGATCGCGAGGTTGGAATCAGTGTCCGGAAACTGCTTCGCAAGCTGTTTCTGAACCAGCGTCAGATCGGCGTGTGCCCGTTCGAGGTTCGCGCCAGCTTTGAGTCGGCCGACGCCCGTGTACCACTGAAGCCGCCGGTTGTCTGGCGTGTCCTGGGCGAGCGGGCCATCTGTTGGATAGGGACACCACAAGTCCACTTCTCGATCCGGGAAGGTGAAATGCGTCGGGAGGACGCCAACGATTGAATATGCGCGTTCCTCGATGCGAATGACGCTGCCGAGTGCCTGCGGGTCTGAGGCGAAGCGAGTTTTCCAGTAACGATCGCTGATCAGAACCGACGCGGGCCCACCGCTTCGATACTCCTCGGCGTTGAACCGGCGCCCGAGCGCCGGCGTGACGCCCATGACCTCGAGGAAGCGCGGCGCGACGACGGCTCGTCTGAGCCGTTGTGGAAGATCGCCGGTCGTGTCGGATACCTCCTCGACGTAGAACCCGGAGATCGCCACGAAGGAGGTGCTCAGGCGATTCCAGTCCTCGAGGCGTGGAGGGGCAATAGATGATTCGGTCTCCTGCGCTTGACGCAGGCGCATGAGGCGATCGGAGTCCGGGAAGGGCAAGGGCCGGAGGAGGACGGCATCCATCGCGGAGAAAACGGCGCTATTGGCCCCGATACCCAGCGCGAGTGTGAGGACAACGATGACCGTGAACCCGGGCGTACGACGGAGGCCGCGAACGGCATAGCGGATGTGACGCAGGAGCGTGTCTACGCCGCGGGCGATGTCGACGTCGCGCGTGCGCTCGCGTTGCACGACGGGATTGCCGAACTGAAGTCTTGCCCTTCGTCGTGCCTCGCCGTCTGTCAGCCCTTGCTCGCGCAGTTGATCGACACGCTCGGCGATGTGGAACCCGAGCTCACGATCGATGTCACCTTCGATGCGTGCGTCGCGAAGAGCGTTCCCGAGTCGGCGCAGCCAGGACATGGTTCGTACTCACTAATCTTCGCGAAGAGCGCGCATCGGCTGGACGAGGGTCGCTCGCGCCGCCGGGATCAGCGCCGCGAGAAATGCCACCATCATGACCACGGCGAGCACACCTGCGAGTGTTGCCGGGTCAGCCGGCGAGACGCCGTAGAGCATCGTCGAGAGCGTCTGCGCAAAGAGCAGTGCGAGGATCAGGCCGCAGACCGATGCCGTGCCGACGACGCGGATGCTCGTTGTCATCAGTTGATGAACGACGCTTCGCCTGAGGGCGCCCAATGCCAGTCGCAGGGCTACTTCACGCCGGCGGAGGCTGACGGCGTAGCTCAGGGTTCCGTAGACGCCAGCGCAGACGAGCGCGAGCGCCGTGAGCGCGAACAGTGTCAGAAGCAACGTGCGCAGCCTGGTTTGTGCGTAGGCATCACCCATCCGCACGTCGAGTAGGGCGATGTCGTAGACCGAGCGCAAGGGTTCGAGCTTGTTGATCGTCTGCCGAATTGTTGCCGTCATTGCGAGCGGATCGCCGCCGGTGCGGACGAGATGCCAGGGCGCCGGATTGGGGGCACTGAAGCAGGTGTACACCGTTGGCGCCGGAGGGCGGTCGGCACCATGCTCGCGCGCATCGCCGACGATTCCCACGATGCGAGATGGAGAGGTACCAAACAGATGTCCGTTCTTGACCAGGGCGTCGAGGCCGCCGGCGAGGTGCAGGCCGATCGCCGGGCGGTCAGCCAGATAGAGATCAGCGAAGCGTCGGTTCACCATGACCTCCGTGGTCACGCCGATCTTGCCGCCGGCATCAGCAGGACGGCGACAGATCTCGCCGGACAGCACCGGTATTCTCATCGTCTCGAAATAGCCCGGCGACACGATGCGGTGCTCGGCGACGAGGGATGTGGCCGTCCCCGCGCTGCCCTCGGCAAGCGTGAATGCCAGTTGTTGTTCGTCGCGAACGCCAGGCAGCGTCGATGTGACGGCGACTGATTCGACGCCAGGAAGCGCCTCGATCGCGTCGAGCGCGCGATTGATCCGCTGGACGTGCTGATCCGTGGTCTCCCATCCGTAGGTTCCGCTGACGTGGAGCGTCAGCACGCGATTGGAATCAAACCCGAGGTTTACTCGTGCCAGCGCGTCGATGCTTCGTAACAGCAGCCCCGCACCGGCAAGCAGCGTCACGGATAAAGCCACCTGCACACCAACCAGCAACCACTGGACCGAGTGCCGCTGGGATACCTGAGTGCGTGCTGCAGCGGGAAGCAGGTTGATCCCGCGCGCACCGCGGAGTGCTGGAACGAGACCGCACAGCAGTGCGACGGCCGCTGTGGAGACCGTCGTGTAGAGAAGGATTCGTCCATCGATGGCGATCTCGTCGACACGGGGCAGATCCGGCACGAGAGCGCGAAAGGCCGAGGACACGCCGAATGCCACCACGAGTCCGGCCGCCGCTCCGATGAACGCAAGGACTGCGGCCTCGGTGAAGAGTTGCACGACCACGGTCGCGCGAGAGCCCCCGAGCGAGTAGCGTACTGCGATCTCCTGCTGCCGCTTCGCGGCACGCGACAAGAGGAGAGCGGCAATGTTGGTGCATGCGATCAGTAGCAACAGCGATACGGAGCCGAACAGGAGCCAGAGCGACGCGCGGCTCTCGCCGACCACTGTGTCCTTGAGCGGTGTGACCTGCACGCCGATCCGGCGATCGGTGTCGGGGTACTGTTGCGCCAGCTGGGCCTGCACGCGATTCAAATCCGCCTGCGCTTGCGCGAGCGTGACGCCAGGGCGAAGCCGCCCTATGCCGGTAAGCCAGGTGAGTGCTCTCGACTGCGCATAGGGCGCATCGGCGTCATCAGCGTTCCACCAGTCCACGTCGCTCGAAGGAAACTGAAAATCGGCTGGCATGACGCCAAGCGTGTGGATGGCGACGTTGCCTGCCCGGCGAGGCCGCTCCAGTACCCGCGGGTCGGTCCCGAAGTGTCGCCACACTCGATCGCTGTAGACCACCGTGACCGGCGGCGCAACCGTGTGCTCGGACCGTGCGAACGTCCGTCCCATCGCCGGTGCGACGCCCAGGGTCTCGAAAAATCCCTGCGTTACGAACGCGCGCCGGAATCGCTCGGGCACCTCGCGGCTGGTATCGACGACATCGTCAACGTAGTAGCCCGCGATCCCGTCGAACGTCGAGTTCTGCTGGTTCCAGTCCTGCAAGCGCACGGGCGCGATGCGCGTTTCACCCGAGCCTTCCTGGGTTTGCGTCAGCAGCACGAGTCGATCGCCGTCGGGGAAGGGCAGAGGTCGCAACAGCACGGCATCGATGGCGGAGAAGACTGCGGTATTTGCACCAATGCCAAGCGCCAGCGTCAGGACGACGGTCATCGTGAAGCCGGGAGCGTGACCGAGCGCCCGGACCGCGTAACGGATATTGCGCGCAGTGGCATCCACCCAGCCTGCGACATCCACATCGCGCGTCCGCTCGCGTTGCACGACGGGATTCCCGAACTGCAGTCGCGCCTGGCGACGTGCCTCGGCAGCACCGGCGCCTTCCTGTTGGAGATCGTCGGCGCGTTCGGCAAGGTGGAACGTGATCTCGCGCTCGATGTCGCGTTCGACCCTTCCAGGTCGGACAGCATTGATCAGACGATGCAGCCAAGCCATTTGTGTGTTCCCTTGCGGGTCCGGCTAGAGCCGGACACTACGCGTAACGAAGAACCCGACCGACTCCCTCGGTGAAGCGGGCCCAGCTCTCTTCTTCGAGCGCCAGTTGCTTACGTCCCGCCGTCGTCAGCGAGTAGAAGCGCGCTTCGCGGTTTTTCTCGGTGACGCCCCACTCGGACTTCAGCCAGCCCTGCTGTTCCATCCGGTGAAGCGCCGGATAGAGCGAACCCTCCTCGACGCGGAGGAGATCCGCAGACACCCGCTGTACGTGTGTGGTGATCGCATACCCGTGCATCCGCTTGCTCGACGCCAGGGTCTTGAGGACGAGCAAGGTCAACGTGCCTTGCAGGATGTCGTTTTTCGATGTGCTCATACGCCACGCGTTCAAGCCTAGCTAGTTAGGCCTAACTAGTTAGGTATGCTTATCACCTTGGACGATGGCGGTCAACGGGGAGTTGTCGGCGGCCCGCCCTCTTCTTGAAGCCCAACGCAACCGATTACCTCCGGCCACCGTCAAAGAGTTCGTGCCCGGCCGTGCTCACAAGGAATTCGTGCGTTTGCCCGCGGCGATCCTGCTCGTTTACACGCTCTTACCGGTGGTGGCGTTCGCCCAGACGGCGGATGACCAGGAGCTTCGTGCACGGCTCGCCACGGTTCCCCCGAAAATCGACGGACTGCTCGACGACGAGGTGTGGGCGACCGAACCGCTGCAACTCGAGCGGTGGATGTCGTACAACCCGCTTCGCGGAGAACCCGAGCAACAGCAGACCAGGGTCTGGATTGGCTTCGACAGCGAGGCGATTTATTTTGCCTTCCGCTGCTACGACACGGAACCGGACAAGATCCGGTCCACGATCAGCCGGCGCGACAACGTGTGGAACGACGACTGGGTCGGCGTCAGTCTCGACTCGAGCCGCGCTGGCCAGATCGCGTACCACATGTTCGTCAACCCGAGCGGCATCCAGATGGATGCCCTCCAGAGCGCCAACGAAGACACCGCCCCGGACTGGCTGTGGCAAAGCGCCGGCCGCATCGACGCGGAGGGTTACGTCGTCGAGATCCGACTGCCGCTCGAGAGCATCAGGTTCAAGGGTGGCAGCGAGGTGCGGATGAACATGCTGTTCTTCCGGAAGAACAGCCGATTGGGGGTCTCGTGGTCCTGGCCGGAGATGAAACCGGGTGAATGGGTCTTCGAGGCGCAGGCACCCGTGGTCTTCGGCGAGCTGCAGCAGCCGCTGCTGCTGGAAGTGCTGCCGAGCGCAACGGTCTCGCGCAACGAGGTGCGCACGCGAGAGGCCTGGCAGGATGCGCTCTCGAGAGGCGAGCTCGGCGCCAGCTTCAAGTACGGCGTCACGTCGACGATGACGCTCGACGCGACGATCAACCCCGACTTCAGCCAGGTGGAGAGCGACGCGTTCGAGGTCGAGGTCAACCAGCGGTATCCGATCTTCTTCAGCGAGAAGCGCCCCTTCTTCATGGAGGGACTCGGCCTGTTCAACCTGGCCGGGACCGGCTTCGACTCGACGATGCGCACGGCGGTGCATACGCGGCGGATTGTCGATCCGAGCGCCGGGGGTAAGTTCACGGGGACGGCCGGCCGCTACACGTTCGCGACACTCGTGGCGCCGGACGAATCGGTTGGCCCCGATGGCCGGAAGATGTTCGCGATCGGCCGTGGGCTCCGCAATTTCGGCGACGGGCAGTACGTGGGCGTGCTGGTGACCGACACCGAGTTTCAGAGCGACTTCAATCGCGTGATTGCCGCCGACATCTCCCTGAAGCATGGCGATCGGTTTCGCTGGAACGGAAACGTGATCGTGAGCGAGTCGGCGACCGAGCTCTCGGACTCGGCAACCGGGCTCGGCGGGCAGTTGACGGCA
Source organism: Acidobacteriota bacterium (assembly GCA_032156805.1). Lineage (GTDB taxonomy): Bacteria > Acidobacteriota > Vicinamibacteria > Vicinamibacterales > UBA2999 > Gp6-AA40. The sequence continues at coordinate 4,755 of JALDXQ010000062.1, read as the reverse complement.
TCGTACGACACGCGCCGCGTCAACGCCTCCGCTCAGATCGAGCACTACAGCAGCGATTTCCGTATGGATACGGCGTTCATCAATCGCGTCGGCGTCACGCGTGGATGGATGTATCAGGGGCTCAATTTCTATCCCGACGAGACGCGCTATCCGTGGCTGAAGCGGGTGAATCCGTTTGTCTGGGCCACGGCAGCGGATGACCGCGTTCAAGGCGGCACCGAGCTCCAGGTGATACCCGCGATACGGTTCAACTTCACCCGCCAGGGCTACCTGCGTCTGGACGTCCTGCGTGGCCACGAGACGTTCGCGCACGAACGATTCGAGGTCGGGCGCGTCTTCGCCGACGGCGGTGCGCAGATCACGCGATGGTTGAATTTCGGGGGCAACATCAACGCGGGACCAGCTGTGTACTACGACGCGGTGGACCCGTTTCAGGGCGACAGGCGCTCGATGAGCGCGCGAGTCACGCTGCAACCCAACGCGAATCTCAATCAGAACGTCTCGTACACGTTCGTCCATTTCGAGCGGCAGGAGACTGGCGAGACCGTCTTCGACGTGCACGTCGTCAACCTGCGGACCACCTACCAGTTCACACCGCAGTTCCTGATGCGCGCCATCCTCCAGCACGACAGCTCGCGGCGTCGAGTGCTCGGTGACTTCCTGGCGTCCTACGAGCTGGTGCCAGGCACCGTCGTCCACGCGGGTTACGGGTCGCTCTGGGAGCGCCTCGAGGTGGATCCCTATCGTCCGGTAGCTCGAGCGTTTTTCTTCAAGGCGTCGTATCTGGCGAGGTTCTGAATACGCGCTACGATTGGATCAGGACTGGAGGATTCATGAATAGGCACCTAATCGCCACCCCTTTGGCGACGGTCCTGATCGTGGCGGGCTTGCTGCTGGGAAGCGTTTCTCAAGCTGCTGCACAGGAAGACAACTTCTTTGCCAACACGAAGAAGCAGGGGCGCGCGGCCGTCGAGTATCGCGATGCCGAGATCCACGTGGTCGCCGCGTACTACTACTCACAGAATCACCACGATTCTCGCTGGCTGCTGATCCAGGTGGCGATGTCCACCACGCGCAACCTCACGTTCGATCGCAAGGACATCACGATCGTGGCGCCAGGCGGGCGTACGGTGGAGCTGTCGAGCCAGGAGCAGTTTGCCGCGGACGTCAACCGGGTCAAAACTCTCGTACAGAATGCGGCGGTGACCAGGCACAACACGCTCTCGTACTTCAATGAGAGAAGCCGACCGGAGAGAATGAGGCTCTTTGCGCTGAACAGCGGGCCCGTGCTCACCAACTTCGTCACCGATGAGCACCATGTCGCCGTTGGCGATTTCTACTTCGCGTCGCCGACCGGGCGCTGGGACGCGGGCGTCTACAGTCTCATCATCGAGAAAGACGGCGCCCGCGCGGTGCTCCCGATCGAATTGCAGTAGGTCCGGCTGAAGCCGGACACGACGTACGACGTCAGTCCGGTACGACTCAGTTCTGCAGCGTCTTCAGGAGCTCGGCGTACTTCGCGTCGTAGGCGTTCAGTACGTCGGCCGCAGGATGCTCTTTGATCGCCCCAAGGATATGCGGGGCCGCATTCCGCTCCTTGAAGCGCGACCAGTTGGGCAGCCCGCGCCCATTCGGGTCGCCGTTCTTCGCGAAGTTGACCCAGTAGGACGACATCTCGTCAGCCATCTTGCGATCCCGTTCGGACTCCATCGCCAGCTTGGGTGAGCTGACATCAGGGAACACCCGCGGCGCCCACAGATTGTCGAGGGCGTAGACGATCTCCGCCGCGTGCGTGGCCTTCAGATCCTTGGCGCCGGGCTCGACTGGAGGCTCGTGCGTGAAGAAGTACCAGTACGCGCGCTTGCCGATCTTCGTCTGTCGCTCAGCGAACAGGCGCATCGCCCACATCATCGTGTCGCGAAGGGCGACGTTGCCGCCGAGCGACGAGTGCTCGTCCTTGTTCGAGCCGGCAATGACATCGACAGCATTCTGTTTGCCGTTGGCGAATGTGATCGACAGATCTTCAGGCACGATCCATCCGTCGATGATCATCCCCGACCCGCGCAGTGTCTTGACGACTTCCTCGGTGGAGCGGGCGCGCAATTCGGCGAGTGGTGCGAGCGCGGGAGGCGGTGGAGGAGGGGTCGCCGGCTCACCTGTTTCACCGCCGCGACCGCGGCCGCCTCGTCCCGGGCCCGGCAACTGTTGTCGTTCGGCTTGAGCACGTGGCGTCATCGGGCCCATGAAGAGTCCCATCCATGCACCGCTCTGGCTGATCGCGCGATGAAACAATCCCCTGGCGGCCGGTGAACCCACGAGGCCTCCAACCATCGCAGCACCCGCCGACTCGCCGAAGATCGTCACGTTGTCGGGATCGCCACCGAAGGCTGCAATATTCGTCTTGACCCACTGCAGCACGGCGATGCTGTCAGCAAGCGCCTGATTGCCAGATGCGTTCCGGCCCGACTCCTTCGTCAGCTCGGGATGCGTGAAGAAGCCGAACGCGCCAAGGCGGTAGTTGAACGTGACGAGGACGACCCCCTTCTTGGCGAGACTCTCGCCGTCGTTGTGCTTGCTCGAGCCGCCGCCCTCCGAGTACGCGCCGCCAAAGATCCACACCATGACCGGCTGGCGATCGCCAGCCCGATTGGCGGGTGTCCACACGTTCAGATACAGACAGTCCTCGCTCGTCTTGGGCGAGTCTGGCAAATCAACGGTCACGTTGTTCGGCGACCTGTTCGGCTGCGAGGGCTGCACGCAGACGTTGCCGAACTGGTCGGCCTTGCGGACGCCCTCCCATTTCGGAGGAGGCTGTGGGACCTTCCAGCGCAGCGCACCAACCGGTGGCGCCCCGAATGGAATCCCCTTGAAGGCCCTGACACCCGAGGGGAGCGTGACGCCGGAGATCTGTCCCGTCGAGATCGCAACGGGGTCGGGTATGGCGGCAGGCGTCGTGATTGCCGAGGCCGCTATGACGGCAGCCGTGATCGTGAGTGCCACCTTTCCAGAGACGCTCCTCACTTGGCCTCCGACTGCCTGGCGCGCTCGGCACGCGAGGCGTTGATGTAGTCACCGATGGTGCGGTTGCCTTCGTGGCACGCGTATTCCCACCACTCGTACGAGTTATCCAGCTTCAACGGATAACGCGCCGTCCACGGGCGCGTGAGGATCACGGGATCCTCGGTCTTGATCTCGTAGAGCAGGAAGTCATCGTTCAAGCGCGTGATCCGCTCCGTGGTCTTCATCTGCTCGCTGACCGGGAACCGGTTTCCCTGCGGTGAGCCCATCACGCCGATGTTGGTTGCCGATGGCCCGGACTTGAAGTTCGTCGTCTCGATGACGAGCGTGTTCCCCTCCCAGCGGCCACGCGATTCACCCATCCAGTTCCTGAAGGCGGACGACAGCGGCGGCCGACGATCAACGGGAACGATACGCGTTTCGTGCACCATCTCGAGGTCGAGGATCACATAGCCGGGTACCTGCATGATGCGGACCCCGTTGTTGTAGCGGTAGGGCATCATCGACGAGGGCATGCCGCGCGTGATGCAGCGATCCCACGAATCGAAATCAAGCCAGTGATCCCAGGTCTGTGTCTCGTCCGGCAGCGCCCAGCTGCTCTTCATCGCTGCCGACAATCGCTTGCCTTCGGCCGTCATCTCAGGGAGCCTGCCGTTGGGCGGATCCACGATGAGCGAGGTCTGACGCTGGGGAAACGTGGGGTCGGTCACACCGGACTGCAGTGCCTGCCCGAAGTCGCCGGAAGCGATTGCCTGGGCATGCCGATCGACCTGTTGGGTCGCAGCGTCGACGCGCTCCTTGTACTCGGCATCGGTCAGGAAGGCCTTGTTCTGATCGCATGGCGGCGGTGGTGTACCGCCCCGACCGCGGCCGCCCTGGCAGCGCTCGAGCGGCACGCTGCCGACGTACGAGATCGGCCACATCCCCTGGATATCAGGATCACCCCATGGGGTTTTGGGTTGCGTCCATCCTGCAGGCGTTCCGATGAAGTGGTTCGCCTCACTCGGCGGGCCTGCAGGTGACTGTGCGTTGACGACGACGAAGAGGGCAGCAGGTAACAGGTAGATGAGTGCGCGCGTCTGGGCGCGAGGTATCGAACGCATATCTCCAATTCTGTTCGGGTTCCGGGATAGCGTCCAGCGAGCTCAGGCGCGCCGTTTGACCCGCGTCGTGGTTGCTGGCGCGGCCTCGGTCTCGATCCACTTCTTCGCCCAGTCGCCGATGGCGTCGATGGCCGAGGCAAGCTCGCGCCCTTTCCTGGTGAGTGCGTACTCGACGCGAACCGGTGTTTCGGGAATCACGGTGCGCTCGACAATGCCCTCCTGCTCGAGCTCGGAGAGCCGCTCGCTGAGCATGCGGTCGGTGATCTCGGGAATCTCCTTGCGCAGAGTCGCAAAGCGGCAGCGCGACTCCATCAACATGAAAATGATGGCGCCGGTCCATCGCTTGCCGATGAGCTCGCTGGCGCGATGGAACTTCGAGCACAGCGGACGGGGATGTGCCGCTCGTTCCTTCATAGTCCGGAACCCGGAATCTGAAACCCGGAATCCAGGATTGATGATACCACTGCTAATTCCTCGTTACAATCAGCTACTTGACGTACATCAACTATGATTTATATAGTTGATGTATGAACGTATTTACTAATTTCCATCTGGGCGCGCTCGCGCTGCCCAATCGTTTCGTGTTGTCGCCCATGACGCGCAGCCGCGCGCTCGCGGGCAACGTCCCCAATCC
>JALDXQ010000061.1:0-37164 GCA_032156805.1 Acidobacteriota bacterium | reverse complement strand
GCCCGTGTGGTCACCCGACGGGCGCTTCATCCTGTATACCGAGCTGCTCGCCGCAGGAGGTAACGAAATAAAAGCCATCACGCAGGATGGAATACCGGTTCCGATCCCCTTCACGCAGGTCGGCGCCGGCATCTTCACATCCTATCGCTTCCTCCCCGACGGCAAGGCTCTCATCGCCCTCGAAGGAGCACTCGGCAGTTCCCAGAACTTCTTCCGGATCGATCTGCAGAGTGGGGAGCAACGTCGGTTAACCGACCTGGCTGGCGGCTTCACCATTCAGCACTTCGACGTATCGCCCGACGGTACGCACATCGTGTTCGATCGGGTGCGACCCAACGCCGATGTCGTTGTGATGAACCTTGCACGATAATACCAGCCCATCCGAGTAAGATAAGCGCCGTTCCGAGCGAATGGATGTCTGAACGCTGGCGGCAGGTCGAACGCGTCTACAGCGCCGTCGTGGCGCGGCCCGAGTCCGAGCGGGCGACCGTTTTGACCGAGCTGTGCACAGGCGATGACGTGCTCCGGAACGAGGTCGAGTCGTTGCTGGCGCATGAGAAAGCGGCGAGTTCGTTCCTCGAAACGCCCGCGTTCGCCGGCGCCGCCGTGGCGAGTGACATCGTCAGTGAGCGAGCGCTGGTCGGCCGGCGGTTTGGACCTTATACCGTCCTGGCGCCAATCGGTTCCGGTGGGATGGGAGAGGTCTACCGCGCCCGCGACGAGAAGCTCGGTCGTCAGGTCGCGATCAAGCTGTTGCCCCCGCACTTCGCGCGCGATCCGGATCGCCGCGCGCGGCTCGAGAGTGAAGCGCGCATTCTGGCGGCACTCAATCACCCACACATCAGCGCGATCTATGGCGTCGAGGAGGTGGAGGATTGCCCGGCCCTGGTCCTCGAGTTCGTCGAGGGCGAAACACTGGCCGACCGTCTCGCGACGAGTCCTCTTCTTCTCGCCCAGGCGCTCGCGATTGCGCGACAGATCGCGGAGGCGCTCGCGGCCGCGCACGAGCGCGGCATCATCCACCGCGATCTGAAGCCGGCCAACATCAAGGTCTCGCCCGACGGCGTCGTGAAGGTCCTCGACTTCGGTCTCGCGAAGTTTGGAGCCGGGCTATCGGGACGGCCCGGAGAATCGGACGCACACCCACCAGTAACGCATACACGCGCCGCGCCGGACACACGCACCGGCCTTGTCTTCGGCACGCTTGCCTACATGAGTCCCGAGCAAGCCACGGGCCGGGCGGCCGATACGCGCAGCGATCTCTGGGCCTTTGGCGTCGTCTTGCTGGAGATGCTGACCGGCCGGCCCGCGTTCACGGGCGAGACGGACGCGGATGTGCTCGAGTCGGTGCTGCACGGGGAGCCGGATATGATCAGGCTGCCCGCCGCGACGCCCGTTCCGATTCGCAAGCTCCTCCGCCGCTGTCTCGAGAAGGACCGCACGCGACGTCTCGACTCGGCCGCGGTGGCTCGATTCGAGATCGACGATGCGATCGCATCGCCGGCAGGCGAGACGGTTCCATCCCTGAGAGCGTCGCGTCGGATCACACTGCTCGCGATCGCGGCGCTCGCGAGTGTGGCCTTGATCACCGCGATCGCGGTGTGGGCCCTGATGCGGTCCCGGCCGCAGGCACCCGCCCCGTCGTCCCGCTTCGCGATCGTGACGCCCTCCAGCCAGCCGATGAATGTCTCGAGCGGCGATCGCGACCTCGCACTGTCAGCAGATGGCCGGTACCTCGCGTACCGTTTCGGAGGGTCGGGGACGGCCGGTAGCCCGTTGATGGTCCGCGCCATCGATCAGATCGACGCACGGCCGCTCGCCGGGATCACGAACGCGTACACCCCGTTCTTTTCTCGCGACAACCAGTGGATTGGCTTCTTCGAGGACGGGGAACTCAAGAAGGTGCCGCTCGCTGGAGGACCGGTGGTCACGCTGACGGCTGTGAAAGGGGAGCCACGCGGGGCCAGCTGGGGCGACGAGAACACAATCGTGTTCGCTACCGACGACGGGAACACCGGCCTGTGGATGATCCCGGCAGAAGGCGGCGAGCCGAGAGTACTTACTACGCCTGATGCGGCCAGGCGAGAGGTAGACCATCTGTTCCCCTCGCTGCTGCCCGATGGCCGCGGCGTATTGTTCACGATCACCACAACCGGTCAGGCCGACAACGCGGAGGTCGCGTTACTCGACTTGGCGAGGGGCGAGCGTACGACGATCGTGCGTCAAGGCCGCCAGGCCGAATACTTCCCGGCCTCGGGACAGGGCGGGCATCTGGTCTACGCAGCGGGAGGTGCCCTGCGTGCTCTCCGATTCGATCCGCTCCGTCGTGACGTGCTCGGAGAGCCAGTCACGGTGGTCGACGACATCATGATGAAGCCGAGCGGCGCGGCCAACTACGCCGTATCGCAGACGGGGACGCTCGTATACACGCCGACCGGGGCGGTCACCTCGACGCCGATCACGTCGCTCGTGTGGGTGGACCGCACAGGACATGAGGAGCCGATTGGCGCCCCGCCGCGCGCGTACGGGCCCCCACGCCTCTCTCCTGACGGGACCCGCGTGGCTATCGGCATCCTTGATGAGGGAAACACCGAGATCTGGATATGGGATCTCGCGCGGGAGAAGCTGACGCGATTGACCTTCAGCCCCGGGATGGATGGACTGGCAACGTGGACGCCTGACGGCCGGCGGATCGTCTTCATGTCGGACCGCGCGGGAACGCTGAACCTCTACAGACAGGCCGCCGACGGTAGCGGTTCCCCCGACCGGCTGACCACGAGTAACTACCGGCAGTGGCCGTCGTCGATCACGTCCGACGGGACACGCCTTTTCGGCTTCGCAGCCGGGGCCCTGCCGTTGGAAGTCATTCTGGTTCACATGGCGAATCCCGTGGCCGGCGATCCGGCCGTGCCAGACGCGCTGACGACCGAGCGCCTGTTCCCGGGAACTCGCCCCGAGATCTCCCCCGACGGCCGCTATCTCGCGTACGAATCAGCGGATGAATCAGGCCGGCCCCAGGTGCACGTGCGGCCGTTCCCCGAGGTGAACGGCGGCCTCTGGCAGATCTCGGCACGTGGTGGGACGCGCCCAGCGTGGTCTCGAGACGGTCGCGAGCTGTTCTACATCGACGAAACGATGACGCTGACCAGAGTGCCGGTGCAGACGTCCGGACGCGTACTCAGTTATGGAAGTCCGACAAGGGTCGTCGACACGAAGTATGCCGAGCCCAATCCGTCCCGTCACTACGACGTGTCGCTCGATGGCAAGCGGTTCCTCATGCTCAAAGCGCGTGCGACCGATCCGAACGCGACACCGGCCAGCATGGTCGTCGTAGAGCACTGGCTCGAGGAGTTGGAGCGACGCGCACGTTGACTCGCCGGGCTGCTGCAAGCAACCCAGCGAGCAGGCCGTCAGTCGTCCCCCTTCTGGACGCGGCCGACGCGTATCGTTCCCTTGAAGCACGTCGTGATAGGGGGCGGCGCCTCCGTGCAGCCGGTGATGGTCTCGAACTCCACGTGCACGGGCGCCCCCGTGCGCCACCCGGCCAGGACGACGCCGTCCAGGAAGGCGACCGCCCCCGTCGCCGCGTGTTGGCCACCCCGGATGAGCGCAGTGAACACATGGTCCCCCTTGCGGTTGTGGACCTCATAGATCGCCTCTAACCTGGCGATGCCCGCCTTCAGGTTAGGGTTCGAGCTCGGTTGACGCTGAAGCACCTCCCCGACGAAGGTGCCGCCTGGAACAGCGCCCCGGGTGGTGCCCGCCATGTGAGAGCGCCCCTCCTGGATCTGGAACCCGAATCCATCCCCGACGAGCACTCGCTCAGTGACCCATTTCGTGAAAGTGACCTCGACCGGCTTGTTGGGGTCGTGTTTTCGCTCCGCACTGACGGGTGCGATCTGCAGTAGCAGCGCGATCGCGATCGAGAACGCCGCGATGCGGATGTGACGTCGATTGATCTTCATAAACGCTCCCATGGGACGGTTGAAGACCCGTCCTTTCCTCCATAGGCGAGAACGCGGCTCGAAAACTACAACCGTCTCTCCAAGCGTCCTCGAGTTGGGAGCGTTTCAGAACGTGGAGTCGAGACTATGGCGCGATCCTGAAGCCGAGGAAGCTGTCTTTCTGCAGCGCGAACCCGAACTGCAGCCGCGAGATGCTTTCGTTGAAGGCGAGATTGTAATAGTCCTGACCGTGATAGAAGCGGACGAACAGCCCGGCGCCGCCCCAGCCTTTCGGCAGGCAGAACCCCTCCACGGCGGTAATGAAGCTCGGTACGTCCGGCGCTGCGTCGCCGATGTACTGGAGCTTGAAACTGCCTTCGACGCGGCCGCAGCGCCACCAGTCCCTCTGCGCCCCCATGGCTTCGACGAGCACACGTGTCGGGCCGTAAAGGTCCGAGAGTTCTTCGTCGATCGACCCGCCAACGTATCCCTCCGGGTTCAACTGAATCCCCGCGCCGACCCGCCATTCGCGCCGGGCGGCGTACTCGCCGTCGGGCGCGCCCTCGGAGTCCAGATACATGCGCCCGTAGTACGCCATCACCTGGAGATAGTTGGTCGAAAAGCTCCCGTCCTCCTTGTTGACGTTCGCGGGCAGCGGCGGAACCGGGTTCACGCATTCGCCTTCGTCATCACGGAACTGGGTGGTGAACAGGCATCCGTTCTGCCCATTCGAGTGATGTCCGAATGGAATCGTGTCGATGAGCAGCGTCTCGATCGGCCCGCGATTGAATGCCTCTTCGTCTGGATCGGTCGAGCGCGACATGTTTCGCAGCCGCATGAACTGAACCGTGCCCTTGGGCATGTAGGACGGGGTCCTGACCGGATTCGAGGTCTCGTTGAACATGCGAAGCCTGACCATGGGCGTGGCCGATGCCTGCCAGCCCCAGACTGCCCGCTTGCTCTCATCGAGCACGGCGTTGGCCGCATCGCCGATAGAGTCGTAAATGATGATGCGTGGCGCGATCTGAGCCTCGAAGATGAGATTCGAATTCGGGACGTGGTTGAAGACGTAGGTGCCGTCCGTGTTGACCACGGGACGATTGCCGCTCTCGGCGATGAACGGCGTATCCTGCGCGGCGACAGGTGCGCTGCACGCCAGCGCCATCGCACACACGACCACGATTCGCGTCATTTAGGCATCTCCTGGATCGATGATGTCGTCGACGGCCGCCTTGGAGAACGTCGCGTTCGATCGCAACGGCGAACCGGAGTTGTGCAACGTGAAGACGTAGAGAAACTGTCCCGGGAAGTCGGTCCCGATCTTCTTGAGTTTGCGAACCATGGCCAGATAATCGGATGTCGTCTCGATCTCGCAGATGAACGTATCCGCGAGGAGGTCGCAGGTGGTGCGGTCGGCGAAGGCGTCGATGATGGCCCTGCGCACGGAATCGACTGACTGAGAACCTGCGTTCACGTCATACGAGAGCGTTGCGTACATGAGAGAAGCCTCCGTGACGGAGCCACAGAATCCATGGTCAGCAGCGCAGCCACGCTGGTACTAACGCTGGCTCGCGGCCGGCTGAACACTTGTCACCCGCACGCCAGGGTCTGTTGGGGGGAGGGGAAGTTTACGCGCGCGGCTGCTCGATCGCACGAGCGGTCCTATCCGCCGGCCGACTTTACCACCACCGCAAGTGGGTCGCTGCCGCCGTGCAGGTGCACAACGCGCTCGACGTCCAGCTTGAGCCGGCGAACGTTCTCGACCAGATTGATGGTGAAAGGCGGCGGCGCGGCGAGAGGCTGGGCGCCGGGCCGGGGATGAAACGCATCGGCCTGGACGAGCATCTTCTGTTTCGGCAGATACGCCACGATCAGCGCCTCGTCGTGCAGGTTGCCCTGCAGGTGATGAAGCTCCATCGTCATCGCGCTGTCGCTGAGCACTCGCTTCGCTCCCACCGTCTCGATCGTCGGGTTGCGCGGCGAACGCGCCAGGCGATCTGGCTCGAGCGTGAATGGATTCTGGAGGACGCGCTCCCAGTACGGCTTGTTCCTCTCATGCGTGAGGATCGGAATGCCCGCCGCCACGTATCCACGAACACCTCCCGAGTGATCGAAGTGCTGATGGGTGTTGACGACATAGCGAATCGGCTTTGCTGGCAGCAGTTGCTTGACCGCCGCGATCGTGGCCAGCGTGCGATCGTCATTCTGCGGCGCCTCGATGACGACCACGTGATCGCTGAACTCGACAAGGACGCTCATCGGCGCGCCGCCATCGAGAAACCAGATGCCCTCGGCGATCTTCTGCGGCTCGGTTTTCACCGGCGAGGAGGGCGGTGCTGCCGGGGGTGGCCCCGAAACCGACAACTCATTCGCCGCGCTGCTGTTTGGCTGAACGTCGCTGACATTGAGGTCGAGCGTCGGATGCCCCGCCTGAGTCTGCACGATGCGGGACGGAAACTTGATGCCGTTGTAGTCCTTGTAGCCGGAGAAGACAATCCGGACCGGCACATCACCAAGGATATTGTTCGCGATCCTGGTGTCGATACTCTCGACCAGATTCTGATCGTCGAGCGTTCCGGTGACGATGTGCCTGCCGACTGCGAAGGAGATCGTGCGCCCCTTCACCTTTGCCTTGTTGGCGACGGCGCCCTTGAGAAACCCATGAGGTGTCAGCCAGATCTGGAGAAGACCGGCATCGGTGCGTCCATTGCGGACCACATTCTGAATGACGTCACCGGGAATGGGCCGCATGCCGCCCTGCCCCGTCTTGGGATTGAAGGGGCCCGCGCCTCCTCCTCGCGGCGGGAAGTCGACGTCTCGACGGACGGTCTCCTCGCGCATCACCGGAGGCATGTAATTCACGGACGCCACGTACTTCGCCAGCTCGAACCGCGGCCACGGCGCACCAGGTCCCGGCGCCTGCCCCACGGTAAAGCTCGAGCCCGATCCGGAGTACTGGATTGATTGCAGGTTCGACGCGCCCATCGCTCGCGCGGCTTCCTGCATCAGGTCGCCCTGGGCCCCGACGGACACCCAGGCGCCTGCCACCGCTGCGAGTACAGCGAGAGACGACCGGAGACCGGGGATGTGAAACCCGCGGCCGGTGCTCACGGCTACTTCCAGCTCGCGATTGCCTTGCCCTGCGCCGACCCTGGCCCGAACTGGAACATCTCGATCCTCACGCCGGCGGGATCGGTGGCATTCGCAACCGACGAATCGTCAGGTCGTTCTCGAACGTCCTCGACCATCACGCCGCGCTGCTTCAACGCCGCGACGTACGCCTTCAAATCCGCCACGTGCAGCCCGTAGTGGTTCAGGCCGGGACGTCGATTCGCGTTGGCAGGTTGAATCTCAATGAATGTGTCGCGGCTGGCCTGGATGTAGGAGAGAGTCGGCTGGCCTTGAGCGTTCCTGACCGTGAACCCTTCCTTGAAACCCATCTTCTTCGTGTAGAACTCGAACGCCTCATCGAAGTTCTCGTAGGCAATCGCCACGTGGTTCATGTTGTTGATCGGGGCCCGGTCGCCCTGGGCCAGCATCGGCGAGACCGCCGACCCGATCGCCAGGCCGATGATGAACACGATCGCTGTGCGCATGGATGGCTCCTCTCGATGCAGCAGGATGACGATGTGACGATTCTTGATCTTTGATCCTTGATTGGTTGTTGATTATCGATTCTTGATTGGAAATTGCGACGGCGGTTCTGCCCTAATCAACGATCGATACTCATCAATCAACAAGCATTCAACAATCAAAGATCATGAATCACCAATTGTTCAGCCTCATTTCTCGACCTTCGGGATGATCTCGAAGTACTTGTTGTTCTCGTTGCAGATGTATTCGAGCAGCTCGGTGTCGGGGCGCAGAATGAGCGGCAGCGTGACATCCCACGGCTTCGTGTAGGCGCCGGGATCGTCGATCGTGATGACGATGTCCATATGGCCGAAGTCCTTGCGCACGAACTTCTCGGTGACGCGCAGCTTGTCGGTCGCGGGCTTGCCGAAGTTATCGAGCCATCCCTTGTCGTTGAACCCCGCGGTCTCGACCACGAACGTGTCCTTGTCCCACTTTCCGATTGAGTACCCGAACCACGACGGGTTCATGTCCGCCGGGAGTGAGCGGCCGTCTGCGAAGATCTGCCGGTACGAGTGCACCGCCTCGTAGAGAATCACCACCAGATCCTTCTCGTGAAGGATCTTGAATGGATACGGCACCAGGTCCGAGCGCGGCACGCCGCCGACGATGCAGTTTGCCGTGGGGTCGTCGCGGCCGTCGTTGGCCCGGCGTTCCTTGTACAGTTTTTCAGCCCACGGCTGGTACGGCACCGAACCCGGCGGCAGGTTGGTCGCGATGTCCCCGATCAGAATCGCGGCTGGTTGCCAGAGCCCGGAGAGATCGGGCTTGCCATCCGGTGTTCGCGGCGTTGGCGCCGACAGGTTCGGCTTGCCGTCCGGCGTGCGTGGAATGCCTGGCGTCGGCTGGTTGAGCCACTGTGCCGAGGGCGCCGCTGTCGCCACACACACCAGCGCGAGAACGACCTGGATGCCCCTCATCGGTCTGCCACCTTTGGAATGATCTCGAAGTACTTGTTGTTCTCGTTGCAGATGTATTCGAGCAGTTCGGTATCAGGCTGAAACGCGAGCTGCTGCGTGACCGACCACGGCTTCGTGTAGGCCTTGGGGTCGTCGACCGTGATCTCGATGTCCATCCGGCCGAAGCTCGTTCGGACGAAGCGCTCGGTCACCTTCAACATCTCCGTGGCGGGACGACCGGCGTTGTCCAGCCAGACGTTGTCGTTGAAGCCACTCGATTCGACGACGAGGACGTCTCCCTCCCAGCGGCCAACCGAATAACCGAACCAGGCGGGGTTGGGATCTTTGGGTAACGATCGTCCGTCGGTAAAGATCTGCCGGTACGCATGCACCGCTTCGTACATGACCACCATCATGCCGGGTGGTTCGAGGACCTTGAACGGGTAGCCGACGAAGTTCGAGCGCGGCACGCCGCCCACGACGCAACGCGCCGTCGGGTCGTCGCGGCTGTTGTTCGCACGCCGCTCCTTGAACAGCGCCTCGGCCCACGGCTGGAACGGGACCGTTTCTCCGCTCTTCATGCCACGCGTCATATCGCCGACAATGCCTGGCGCCGGCCGCCAGAGACCGGCGAGAACGGGCTTGCCGTTCGCGCGACGAGGCGTGGGTGCGTCCATGTTGGGCTTGCCATCCGGAGTCCGCGGGATGTCCGCGGTGGGATGACTCAGCCACTGTGCGGCGATCGGCGTGTTCATCACGAACACCGCCAAGACAAGGAATCGGAGGGCTTTCATGCCGTTCTCCCGACTTGATGAAGTGCGCTCGACGTCTTGAAGAGCCGGATCCACAACCCTCCGAGCCGTCTCGCCCGCACGCAGTGCGGGCAGAAAGACACTGCCTCGCTAGACAAGCACCGATTATCGCCGCGGCCGAGGGGTTGTCAACAGCCGCGGGAGGGGCGGTCGAGCAACATGCGAGGGGTTGTCAAGCCAGCGGAATCGCCGTAGATTCACCGCAGCCGTTCCGGCCGGAGGACATATGAGACGGATGATGTGCTTGCCAGTGGGTCCCGCGATCCGCCGTTCCACGGTCGTGAGAACGACGCTGATAGCTCTGGCGGCAGTGAGTGCCGTCTCCACGCTGCCCGCCCAGCAGCCGGCCCCGGACGTCATCCTCTCGAACGGCAAGATCATCACCGTCGATGAGCGCTTTTCACTGGCTCAGGCCATCGCCATCCGCGGCGACCGCATCGTCGCGGTCGGCACCGACGCCGAGGTCGCCCAACTGGCCAGCCCCGCCACCCGCCGCATCGACTTGCGTGGACGAGCGGTCATCCCCGGCCTCATCGACAACCACATGCATCTCACGCGTTACGGAACGACGTGGCAGTGGGAAGTGCGGTGGGATGGCATCGGATCGCGCGCCGCGGCACTCGAGAAGCTGCGCGCACGCGCCAAGACGGTGGCACCCGGCGAATGGATTTACAACCTTGGCGGCTGGGCCATCGAGCAGTTCGACGATTCGCGTCCGTTCACGCGCGAGGAGCTCGATAAAGTCGCACCGAATAATCCGGTCCTGCTGCAGGCGTCGTACTACGAGGCCTACCTCAATAGCCGCGCGCTGACGCAGGTCGGCATCGACGACAAGAGCCCGTCGAACGACTGGGTCGTTCGCGACAGCGCGGGCCGCGCCACCGGCCGGATCACCGAAGCCGGCTTCCGCGGGCTGGTCGCCAAGCTCCCCGAGGCGTCACCCGCCGCAGTCGAGAAGAGCACGCTCGGGATGATCGCCGATCTCAACCGATCAGGGCTCACGTCGTTCGGCGTCGCCGGGTGCGATGCGGATCTCATCGCGCTCTACAAACGATGGGCGAGCGAAGACAAGCTCAACGTCCGCACCTACTGCATCAACGGCGTGGGCGTCGGCACATCGCCCGAGCAGATCGAGCGCGCGCTCCCGCGCATCGCCGAGATGAAGTTGTTCCAGGGCAACAACTACGTTGACGACATTTTTTACGGAGAGAGTGTCTACGGGCCGCTGCACGATCCGATGTTCATCCGCAGCTCGGACCCCAAACCCGAGCAACTGATGCTGTGGCGCAAGATCGCGACCGAGATCGCGAAGAATCGCCTGCCCCTGCACGTGCACGCCAACCTGACGAACACGATCAACGGGTTCCTCGATCAGATCGAAGCGATCAACAAGGAATATCCGGTCAAGAACCTGCGGTGGGTGCTGGCGCATGCCAATCAGCTCGACGCATCCCAGTTGGCGCGGATGCGGGAACTGGGGCTGTATGCCGCCGTTCATCCGTGGGCCGTGATCAACGGCGGCATCAACCAGCGCGTGTTCGGTGACGCCGCGCTCGACATGGCGCCGCTCGACACGATTCAGAAGAGCGGCGTCCTCTGGGGATTCGGCAGCGACGGCAGCCGCGCGAATCAGATCCTGCCTTTCACGACGCTCGGGTGGGCGGTGACCGGCAAGATGGTCGGCGGCGCCAAGGTCCTTCGTCAGCCCATCAGCCGCGAGGATGCGCTCATCGCGCACACGCGGCGGAACGCCTTCCTCGTGTTCCAGGAGAACAATCTCGGGTCGCTTCAGGCCGGACGACTTGCCGACCTCGTCGTGCTGGACCG
The DNA here is from genome assembly GCA_032156805.1 of Acidobacteriota bacterium. Lineage (GTDB taxonomy): Bacteria > Acidobacteriota > Vicinamibacteria > Vicinamibacterales > UBA2999 > Gp6-AA40. The sequence goes on along the minus strand of JALDXQ010000061.1, from coordinate 26,049 downwards.
CGACTACCTGACGATCCCAGCGGATCAGATCAAGGACATTCAGCCGGTCATGACCATGGTCGGTGGACGCATCGTCTACGAATCTGACGCTGCTACAAAATAGGTGTCAACTTCCAACACCCAACCTCCAACTCCCAGGCATCCGCGTGGGTTGGGAGTTGGGAATTGGAGATTGGGAGTTCGTATGCCCGCATACTGGGTCGCACGAGCGAAGATCACCGATCCTGTTCAATACAAGAAGTACACGGACCTCGTGCCGGCGATCATCGCAAAGCACGGCGGAAAGGTCCTCGCCCGCGGTGGGCGCTACCAGATCAACGAAGGCCCGCACGACTTTCACCGCTTCGTGGTGATCGAGTTTCCGACGCTCGAGCAAGGCGTTGCCTGCTTCGAGTCACCGGAATACCAGCACGCCGCATCATTCAGGCGCGCGGGCGCGGGCGTGGTCGAGAACGTCGTCGTGGACGGTGGCGACGCGACGACGTAGGGCCCTATGATCGCGATCATGTGGCAGTTCGACGTCAAGGACGGACGCGAACCAGAATTCGAGGAACTGTACGGCGTCGATGGAGACTGGACGGCGATGAATCGCCACGCGCGGTCCTATCTGGGCAGTTCTTTCCTGCGCGACCAGAACCGCTCTTCCAGGTACGTCGTCGTCGAGTACTGGAGTGAGACGCTCGTCTACGAGCAGCACCGAGCCTTCCGAGCTGAGGCAATCGCCTCACTCGAGCAACGAAGCCAGGAACTCGTCGACTCGGTCGAACCGTTGGGAATCTTCACGGCACTGAATGTACCCGACCGTTTCGGGCCGACCTGGTCGCAGCGCTCCGCCCCGGGCTGAAGTCGGCGGGTCTCAACAGCAAGACGCCCCCTACGCTGTCCAATCGCGCGGCGCGTCCACGTACGAACGATCGAGCTTCGCGATCGAATCACACCCGAGCAGTCGCATCGTTCGTATCAGATCGGTGCGCAGGATCTCGATCGCGCGGGCGACGCCCGGCCCGCCCGCTGCGCCAAGGCCCCACGCGTACGCTCTCCCGATCAGAACAGCCCGCGCTCCGAGGCAAATGGCCTTGACGATGTCACCACCGCGACGAATACCGCCATCGACCATCACTTCCACCTGACCGTTCACCGCCGCGACGACTTCCGGCAGCGCGCGAAGCGATGCAGGCACGCCATCGAGCTGACGGCCGCCATGGTTCGACACGACAACCGCGCTCGCTCCGGCATCAATCGCGCGTCGCGCATCATCGCCGGTGTGCACGCCTTTGACGATGAGCGGTCCCTTCCAGGCATCGTGCATCCAGCGCAGGTCTTCCCACGTCACCAGCGTCTTCTCGAGGAGCGCGCCGACATCGCCGCATGGCATCGCACCGACGCCCGGGAGCTCCACGTTCGGAAACACTCGCGGCGAGCCATCGCCAATGAAGTCCATCGTCCAGCGAGGACGCTTGATGAACTGGCCGATATGCGGCAGGCTCGCCCAGAACCTGCCCTGGAGCAGCGGCCTGACGCCGTGACGAAAGTCGCGCTCGCGCAAACCGGCAACCGGCGTATCGATCGTGACGACGAGCGCGCCGAAGCCGGCCGACTTCGCGCGCGCGATTGTGGCTTCGGCGACGGCGCGGCCGCCTGGAACATAGAGCTGATACCAGAGCGGGCCGCTCGCTCCTGCACGGACTTCCTCGAGCCGCGTGCCTGAGAACGTCGACAGGATGTAGCCCGTGCCTGCGGCACTGGCCTCGCGCGCCGCGTAAAACTCGCCGCGCGGGTAGAACATCCGGCAGAAGCCAACCGGGGCGAGCATGAACGGCAGCGCCAGCGGCGTGCCGAGAACGGTTGTGCGCAGGTCACAGCTGGGGACGGCCACGCACTGGCGCGGACGGAACGCCACATCGCGAAACGCGCGGACGTTCTCATGCATGGTGACCTCATCCTCGGCTCCGCCGTCGATATATGCGAACACGACCGACGGCAGGCGGCGCTCGGCGAGGCGCCTGAGATCTGCGATGTTGATGACGCGCGGGAACGCGACGGCGCGAGCCAGGCTCGCTTCGGATCGCATTTGTATCTCTGTCCTCTGATCGGGCTAAAGAGCCGGCGGCCGCCGCCGTCCGTGCTTCGTGGCCTGCTCGAACGCGTGCGCAAGCTGCAGCACGCTCCACTCATCGCGATGCCGGCCGACGATCTGAATTCCAACCGGAAGGCCGGTGCTGGTGAACCCGGCCGGAACCGAGATGGCCGGATTGCTCATGAAGCTTATGTACCAGCACGAGCGCATCCAGTCCAGGTAGTCGCCCATGCGAGTGCCGGCGATCTCGGTCGGATATGGAGTGGTGACGTCAAAAGGCACGACCTGTGTCACCGGCAGGACGAAGTACTCGTACTTGTCGAAGAACTGCCGGCTCTGCTCGTGCGCCTGCGCTTGCCGCGCGAGGGCTCGTCCGATTTGAGCTCCGGTGAGCCGCTCGGCCTCGGCCACCTCGAACTTGATCGTGTCCTTCACCCACTCGGGACGCTCTCGCACGAGCGGGGCGTATTGCGGGTAGTTGCCCGTGAAGCGCAGCACCTTGAACGCTTCGTCGATACCGGTGAAATCGGGCTCCGCGTCCTCGACGATGCAGCCAAGTTGCTCGAAGACACGACGGTTGCCATCGACGACACGACGAATGTCAGGCTCGAACGGGATTCCTCCGAGACCTCGCCACCAGGCCATGCGAGTGCCTTTGAACGACCGCTCGAGTGGTCCGCGGAACCGCGCGCCGTCCTCTGAGATCGAGAGCGGGCTGCGCGGATCGGGCCCTGCAATCGCGCTGAGGAAGAGCGCCAGGTCGCCAACCGAGCGCCCCATCGGCCCAAGCACGGAAAGCGGCGACCAGGATCCAGACTCGCTCGGTACTCGTCCGGGCGCAGGCCTGATGCCAACAACGTTACAGAACGCAGCGGGATTGCGCAGCGAACCGCCGGCGTCGCTGCCATCGGCAATCGGCACCATGCCGCAGGCGAGCGCCACGGCCGCGCCGCCGCTGCTTCCCCCGCACGTCTTACTCAGATCGTACGGATTGCGTGTGGCGCCAAACACTGTGTTGAACGTCTGCGAACCGGCGCCGAACTCCGGTGTGTTGGTCTTGCCAAGGGTGATCGCACCGGCGGCTCGAATGCGCGACACGATGAGCGCGTCGCGAGTCGGGACCTGATCTCGATAGAAGGGTGAGCCGCGCGTTGTCCGTATCCCGGCTGTATCAACGAGATCTTTGTGGGCCACGGGCAGCCCATGGAGTGGACCAAGCGGGACGCGCTTCGCCTGTGCCTCGTCGGCCCGCGCGGCATCGGCCATCGCCCGCTCGGCCACCAGCGTCACGATCGCGTTCACCTTCGGGTTCACGCGTTCGATCCGTGCCAGGTGCGCGGCCAAGACATCGCGGGCCGATACCTGCCCCGTCCGGATGCGTGCGACCAGATCGACAGCGCTGACGAAGCACAGGTCTTCATCAGCCGGCGGCGCTGTCTGCGTACTCTGCAGGGCGTGCGCCCGCATCGAGCTCATCGCCGCAGCCGCGCCGATGGCCTTTGCAAAGTCGCGACGACTGATCACTGACCGACAGCTTTCTGCTGTTCCTCGAGCCGCCCCTGATGTCGCATGGTCGTAACCTTCAGATGCAGATAATACGCACTTCTCATCGCGCCCGCACCGCCGAAACCGCGTCGTAGTTCGATCGGCTACCGCCGGCGATACCAGACGATGTCATCGCTGTCGTCTGGACGGTCCGAATAGATCACTCTGTTGTCTCCGATTGCGCGCAAAGGAGTCGTTGGTAGTTCCACGAGCACGTTGTTCGAGAGCAGGAAGCCTCCCGGTCGCAGCATCGACGCCATATTGGCAAGCGCCAGCGACTGCTCGAAGACGCCGTAGTAGACGAGGATGTTGGTCGCGATGATGAGGTCGAAGCGCTCGTCGTCGGCCAATGGGGCAAGCCGTTCCAGCACGATGTTCACGTCGCGCACGGCGATTGACGAGACGACGTCGGGGCGAACACGCACCGCCCGCACGTCGATGCCGTCGACCGGTGATCGCACGCCGGTCGCTTCCTCACCGATGCGGCTGCCGAACGCCTTCCAGAACGCGATCAGATCCGGTCGCCATCGGCCATCCCGCTCACGAGGCAGCACGACCACGTAGGCGTCTCCAGTACTCGCGCGCCGTCGCGTCGCTTGAAGATGGAGGTTGACTCGCGGACTCAGGTCGAAGGTCGTGAGACGCAGATCATCAGACTTCGCCAGCCCAATCCGGCGCAGCGTATCGATCACGGAGAACGGCTGGGTGGTCTGCTGTGGATAGAAGTCGTGGCCTTCAGCCTTGTCGGTAAAGTCGAGACCAGGTCCGATGATGGCAACCCGTCGCACGGAACCCGTCTCGAGCATCCGCATCGATGCAAGGGTTTCAAGTGCCCGATCGATCGCGAAGTCCGGCCGGATCGACGTGTCGGAGGAGAGCCCGCGAGAGCGGTAGAGACTCGATCGCACGGCGAACTCAGGGCCATCCGATTTCGACCTCACGGACTCGATCGCACGGCTGTAGCCGTCGATCTCACCAGCGACGCGGGCCATGAGATCGACGAAGTAGATTCGCGCCTGCTCTCGACCGGACGCGGTCGTCACAGCGATGCCGCGACGCTCGACGAGCTCACGAACGAACAGGAGTCGTTCATTCTCGCCTGGCGCGGCGATACCGGCGATCAGATCTGCGGTCCGCCCGCGCACGATCTCAGCAGCTCGTTGAGGGCCGCCAATCCTGGCGCCGCCGCTCACCACACGAGGCAACCTGGTGAACGTCGTCCCGAACAGCAGAAAGTTGACGATGGAGTCTTCGTCGCCGCGCTCCAGTCGCGCGCGAATCTCGAGGTTACGGCGGGACACCCATTCGCCCCACGCGGACTCGATCTCCGATGACGGCTTGCCCGCGAGTTCGGGCGGCAGGCTCGCTGCGAGCCGCTCGAGGATCGGCGTCGCCTCCGCATACGAAATCACGGCCGTAGCCGCAGTCCGCTCCGCCTGAACAGGCAACGGCCTCTGGCCGCCCGCTCCGGCGCCGAGCGGGCCAAAGCCCACGAGCGCCGTGAGGACGGTCCGGAAAATCACTGATCTCACTGCCGCGGATTGTAACGTCGAGTCATTCGGCTGCGTGTTACCATCCGCCAGGATTCATACCGTTTTCGATCATTCGGCGCTCGGACCCCTGCAGGAGACGTTGCCATGCGTCATCGCTTTCTTACCTTCCTCGGTGCCATCCCCATTGCGTGCGCAGTCGCTTTGGTTCCACAAACCCCGGTCGCCGGGCAATCACAGGGAACTGCGGAAACGAAAACCTGGAAACCCGCACGCACCGCGTGGGGCGACCCGGATCTGACGGGCATCTATTCGAACAGCGATGAGAGTGGCATTCCCTTCGAGAGACCCGCTCAGTTCGAGGGGCGCCGCCTCGAGGACGTCACGGTGAAGGAATTGGAGGAACTCCGGGTCGCGCGGCGAAACGCCACTGCCGCCAACTCCGTGGCCGAGGATCGTCCCGTTGACCGCGAAGTGTTCTGGGAGAACCTGAATGCGGTGAACAGTCGCGCGTGGCTCGTCGTCGATCCACCGGATGGAAAGATCCCGCCGACAACTCCCGAGGCGCGAAGCCGGGCGGCGGCTCGAGCTGAGGCGCGAAAAAAGAGCGGGCGCGGGCCGGCCGACGGCCCTGAGGACCGCAGCCTGTACGACCGGTGCATCTCGCGCGGATTGCCGGGATCGATGATGCCGGCGATTTACGGAAGCTCGTACGAGATCGTGCAGGGGCCGAACTTCGTCGCGATCGTGTACGAGATGGTCCACGAGACACGGGTGATCCCGCTCGATGGGCAGCCCCACGTGGGGAAAAGCATCAGGACGTACATGGGCGATGCGCGCGGCCGCTGGGAAGGCGATACGCTGGTCGTCGAAACGACCAACTTCAAGGACCAGATTGCTTACCGAAATGCGAACGGCGAAACATTGCAGCTGGTCGAGCGCTTCACCGCGACTGGTCCAGGCACCATTGAATGGTCGGTCACCGTCGACGATCCGACGACATGGACGAAGCCATGGACCTTTGCGATGAACCTGTCCCAAAAGGATGCGACGCAGCGGCCATTCGAATACGCGTGCCACGAAGGCAACTACGGCTTGAGGAACATTCTCAGCGCCGCGCGAGCAGAAGAGCAGGCTGCGAGGGCCGCCAAGCCTGGCAGCAACGGCAAATAAAGCCGGCGCCGTGAAGAACAAGCTGCTCATCGTCGCCGCTCTCTGGCTCGGCGCCGTGACCTGGGTCTTTCCCCAGTCGCCAGGCGCGCCAGCCGTCAGGCCGACTGCTGCTCCCCCATCGGCGCATCGGGACGTCGTCAAGACGTACTGCGTGTCTTGCCATAACGAGCGCCTGAAAACCGCCGGCCTGTCACTCGACGGACTCAACTTCGACGACATCGCCGGCTCGGCGGAGATCTGGGAGAAGGTCGTCAGGAAGGTGCGCGCGGGGCTGATGCCGCCAGCTGGTGTGCGGCGGCCCGATGCACGCACCCGGGACACGTTCGTGACGTCACTCGAAACCGAACTCGATCGCGCGTGGGCGGCACGTCCCGATCCCGGGCGGCCGCTGCTTCGCCGGCTCAATCGCGCCGAGTACGCCAACGCCGTTCGCGATCTTCTGGACCTCGACGTGGATGTTGCCTCGTTGCTGCCGCCTGATGATTCCGCTTTCGGCTTCGACAACATCTCCGACGTACTGAACGTCTCTCCCGCACTGCAGGAGCGCTACCTCGCCGCGGCAGAGAAGATCGGCGAGATGGCGTTCGGCGATCCAGAGATGGGCACGCTCAGCGAGACGTATCACGTGCGCGGCGACGTCTCGCAGAATCAGCATCTCGACGGGATGCCTCTCGGCACGATCGGTGGCACTCGCGTCACGCACTTCTTCCCGCGCGACGGCGAGTACGTCTTCCAGACCAGGCTGTTCCGGACCAACTTCGACAACATGCGTGGCATCGAGTACCCGCACGAGTTCGAGCTGACAATCGACGGCGAGCGCGTGCACCATGCGGCGATCGGTGGCCCTGAGGATCTGGCGGCGGCGTTCGAACGGCCTAAAGAAACCGCGGACGAGATCGACGAGCGACTCGCTGTTCGCTTCCGCGTCGGTGCCGGACCGCACGACGTCGTGGCCGCGTTCATCGGCAGCGCGCCCACTGCGGATGCCACGAAGCTCCGCCCCTTTCTCAAGAGCGCGTTCGACACGCTCGATTGGACCGGCCGGCCCCATGTCCGAACGGTGACGATCACTGGTCCCTTCAACGCCACGGGCCCGGGAGACACGCCGGTGCGGCGGCGCATCTTCACCTGTCGTCCATCCAGCCAACCGGGCGAGAATGCGTGCGCGAGGCAGATTGTCTCGACGCTGGCTCGCCGGGCGTTCCGTGAACCGGTCAGCGAGGCCGACTTGCGGCCACTGCTCGCCTTTTACGAGGCCGGCCGCAAAGAAGGCAGCTTCGATCTGGGTATCGAGCGTGCGCTGCAACTGATTCTGGCGAGTCCCAAGTTCGTCTTTCGCGTCGAGCGCGCTCCGGCCAATGTCAAGCCGGGCACGGTGTACAGAGTCAGCGACTTCGAGCTTGCATCGCGCCTCTCATTCTTTCTGTGGAGCAGCATCCCGGACGACGAGCTGCTGGCCGAAGCGAGTGCTGGCACACTGAAGAACCCGGCGGTCCTGGAGAAGCAGACACGGCGCATGCTTGCCGATCCGAAAGCGCGGGCGCTGGTGGGCAACTTCGCCGGTCAGTGGCTGCACCTCAGGAACGTCCGCAACGTGCAGCCTCATGCTGACGATTTTCCAGATTTCGACGACAACCTGCGGCGTGCGTTCCAGCGCGAGACGGAACTGCTTTTCGAGAGCGTGATGCGCGAGGATCGCAGCGTCATCGATCTGCTGCGGGCTGACTACACGTTCGTGAACGAGCGACTGGCCAGGCACTACGGCATCGCGAATGTCTACGGCAGCCAGTTCCGGCGCGTTCCCGTCACCAGCGAGGAACGGAAGGGACTGCTCGGACACGGCAGCATCCTGACCCTGACGTCGCACGCGACTCGGACTTCGCCCGTCGTTCGCGGCAAGTGGGTCCTGGAGAACATTCTCGGCACGCCGCCGCCACCGCCACCGCCCGATGTGCCCACGCTCAAGGAAAACGAAAAGGGTCAGAAGCCGAAAACGATGCGGGAGCAGCTGGCCGAGCATCGCGCGAATCCAACGTGCGCCAGCTGCCACAAGATCATGGATCCAATCGGCTTTGCACTGGAGAACTTCGACGCCGTGGGGGCGTGGCGCACCGAGGATGCCGGGGCGCCGATCGATACGTCGGGCGAACTGACTGATGGAACGCACATCGACGGCGTGATCGCGCTGAGGAAGGCGCTCCTCTCACGTCCTGAGCTCTTTGCCGGGACGATGACGGAGAAGCTTCTCGTCTACGCGCTCGGCCGCGGTCTCGATCATCACGACATGCCCGTGGTGAGGATCATTCTTCGAGACGCTGCGGCAAAGGATTACCGGTTCTCGTCCCTGATCCTCGGCGTCGTCAACAGCGTGCCGTTCCAGATGCGCGTCAACATGGAGGCTCGGTAACACCCTATGTTCATCACCAAGAAATCACTGCCTCGACGCACGTTCCTGAGGGGCGTAGGTGCGACTGTTGCCCTGCCGTTGCTCGATGCGATGGTGCCGGCCCTCACCGCACAATCGAAAACAGCCGCGAAGCCGCTGCTGCGGTTCGGCGCCGTGTTCGTGCCGAACGGCGCAATCATGGAGCAATGGATTCCGTCGGCACCTGGAGTCGGATTCGAGTTCTCCCCGATCCTGAAGCCGCTGGAAGGATTCAAGGACCGGTTGGTGGTCGTCAGCAATCTCACGAGGGCCAACCCCGGAGTGGTCGAAGGCGATCATGCGATCAGCGCAGCGGGATTCCTCACCGGCGTCTACCCGAAGAGAACGGAAGCCGAAGACGTCAGCGCAGGAGTGTCGGTCGACCAGCTCGTCGCCAGGCAGATCGGCCAGGAGACGCCGTTCCCGTCACTCGAGTTGGCGACTGCCGACTTCACCGGCTACATCGGTGCCTGCACCAGCGGGTTCAGCTGCGGGTACATCAACACGATCTCGTGGAGCTCGCCGACCACGCCGCTCCCGATGGAGTTCAATCCCCGCGCGGTGTTCGAGCGCATGTTCGGCCGTCCCGGCACTCCTGAACAGCGCCACGCGCGCCGGCTGCGCAACCTGAGCGTCCTCGACGAGATCGCCAGGCAGGCCGGCGACATGCAGCGCCAGCTCGGGGCACGCGACCGTGCACGTCTCGACGAATACCTGCAGAACGTTCGCGAGATCGAACGCCGAATCCAGCGTGCCGCGGCGTATAACAGCACCAACGTCACGTCTGCGGAACTGCCGGTGGGCATTCCCGAGTCGTTCGAGGAACACGTGACCTTGATGTACGAGCTCCTCGCGGTTGCGTATCAGGCCGATCTGACCCGAGTCGCCACCTTCATGACCGACCGTGAGCTGAGCGCGCGCACCTACCCGCAGCTCGGGGTCAACGAGCAGCATCACACCGTCTCGCACCATGGCAACGACCCGAACAACATCGCCCAGGTCGCCAAGATCAACACGTACCACAGCACGCTGTTCGGCAGGTTCCTCGAGAAGCTGCAGGCAACGCCGGACGGTGACGGTTCGCTCCTCGATCACTCGCTCATCTTCTACGGCGGCGGGATGGGCAACCCGAATCAGCACGCGAGCGATCCGTTACCCATGGTGGCGGTCGGCGGAGGCGTCGGCAAAGGACATCGGCACGTTCAGCTTGCGCCGCGTACGCCGGTCGGCAACTTATGGCTGACGGTCGCCCAGAAATACGAGAGTCCGGTCGAGCGGCTCGGCGAGAGCAACGGGACGATCGATTTCTTCTGAGGGAACTGATGATGCCTGCGGTCCGAAGGGGCGACGGTGCGCGCAGCCTCGCTTTGATTACCGCGCTCTGTGTGGTGTCTCTGGTGACCGCCGCCGGCAGCACTCCGCTCATCGACGCGGTGCAGGCGGGCAACCGGGAAACGATCCGTGCCCTGCTGAAGAACGGGACCGACGTGAACGTCCCGGAGGCGGATGGCACCACGGCCCTCCACTGGGCCGTGCGCGCTGACGACGTCGAGAGCGTTCAGGCGCTGCTGCGGGCGGGAGCCAGAGCCAGCGCCGCCAATCGCAACGGCATCACACCGCTTTCACTCGCTGCGCTCAACGGCAACCGCACCGTCATCCAGTCGCTGCTCGAAGCCGGCGCGGACGTCAACGCCTTGCTGCCACAAGGGCAAACGGCGCTGATGATGGCCGCGCGGGCGGGCCACGCCGACGCGGTGAACATGCTGCTGTCGCACGGTGCGGATGTGAAGGCGCGCGAGAAGGTCCTTGGCGAAACCGCATTGATCTGGACCGCTGCGGAGAACCATCCCGAGGTGATCAAGGCACTGGTGGCAGGCGGAGCCGATGTCAATGGGCGATCGAATCCGCTGACGTTTCCGCGCGAAGAATACGGCGACGGCAAGTCGGCACGATTGACCGTCCTGCCCAGGGGGAATTGGGTGCCGCTGATGTACGCGGCACGGCAGAATGCGACTGCTGCGTTAAAGGCGCTCGCAGAGTCCGGCGCGAATCTCAACGCGACGGACCCGGACAACATGACTGCCTTGAACGTGGCGATCATCAACGCCCACTACGATGCGGCCGCGCTGCTCCTCGACCTGGGTGCGGATCCGAACATCGGTGACGTCACCGGCATGACGCCGCTGTATGCCGCTGTCGACCTGAACACCTTCGCCGACACCCCGGGCCGCCCAACGCCCAAGCCCTCGGGCACGCTGGACGCCGTCGGCGTCGTGAAGGCACTGCTCGAGCACGACGCCAACCCCAACGCGATCCTGAATGCACCAATTCTCGTGCGGGTACACGACCGCGGCGACGGAACACTTGGCGCCGGCGCGACACCACTGATGCGCGCCGCAAAGAAGGGTGACGTCGAGATGATGCGGATGTTGCTGGCACACGGGGCCGATCCAAAGCTCAGAACGAAGGCCGGCACCGATACGCTGATGTTCGCGTCCGGCCTCGGCGGAGCGGGACGGTTCACCGCCTTCGAGGACAGGCAGGCGACCGAAGCGGACTTCATCGAGGCAGCCACACTGTGTCTCGAGCGCGGCGCGGACATCAACGCCGTCAGCGAGAATGGCCAAACGGCGTTGCATCTGGCCGTCACGGTCCGGTCCGAGGCGTTCATCACATTCCTCATCGACCGCGGCGCCAGAGTCGACATCAAGGACAAGCAGGGCCGAACGCCGATCGACGTCGCGACCGGCGCGGGCGCGCGCGGGCGTGGAGCGGCCGCTCCGGTTCGCGAGAGCGTCGTCGCGCTGCTGCGTGCGGCAGCGCGTCGCACATCACCAAATTGATCGATTGTCAGGCCTCTTTCTTTCGCTAGAATCGCCGCCAACCAACGTCGAGGGCCCCCAGGAGGACCACAGTGCGCAGCTCGCTGATGTCGAACCTCGTAGTTTTACTAGTTCTAATACTTCTACCTGCAGCCACGTACGCTCAGAGCAACAGCAACATTGGCGGCGTCGTGAGGGATACGTCGGGCGCCGTACTGCCCGGTGTGACCGTCGAAGCGGCCAGTCCCGCATTGATCGAGAAAGTCCGAACCGTCGTCACCGACTCCGCCGGCCGATACCAGGTGATCAACCTGGTCCCCGGCACCTACTCGGTGACGTTCACGCTACCCGGCTTCCAGACCGTCAAGCGTGACGGCATCCTGCTGACCGCGGCATTCACCGCGAACGTCAATGTCGACATGCAGGTCGGCAATCTCGAAGAGACGCTCGTCGTGACGGGCGAGGCCTCCACCGTCGACGTCCAGAGCGTCGTCACGCAGAAAGTGGTGACGCGCGACGTCCTCGACGCGGTCCCGACCGGGAGCCGATCGGTCGTCAACCTCGGCGTGCTCATCCCGGGCGTCGTCGTCAACAACCAGGACGTCGGCGGAAGCGCATTTACGTCGTCGCAGATTGCCATTCATGGCGGGCGCCCCGGCGAACAGCAGCTCCTCTACGACGGCATGATGTACAACAACGGACAGGGCCGCGGCGGCCAGTACACCGCCATCGCCACCAACGACGGAACCGTTCAGGAGATCAGCCTCGAGACCAGCGGGCTGGGCGCCGAGAGCGAGATGAGCGGTATCCGCACGAACATCGTACCGAAAGAGGGCGGCAACACCTGGAAGGGCACTGTCGCTGGCGCGTTCACGAACGACACGCTTCAGAGCGACAACCTGACCGACGAGTTCATCGCCCAAGGCCTGCTGTCGGTCAACACGGTCCGCAAGATCTACGACATCAATCCCGGGCTCGGTGGCCCGATCATGAAGGACAAGCTCTGGTTCTACGTGTCGGTCCGGGCATGGTCGGCACAGCAGTACGTCGCGGGAATGTTCTACAACCAGAGTCCCGTCCCATGGAGATACGAGGCCGACACCTCACAGCCGGCGCTCAACATCGAGACCAACGGCAACGAGAGCCTGCGGCTGACGTGGCAGGCCGCTTCGAAGCACAAGATCACCGGTCAGTACCAGTACGGCCAGCAGGACCGACCCTTCTACGGCTACTCGCTCGGTCAGACGCTGGCGTCGCCGGAAGCCGCGTACGCGTCGAAGTCGATCCCTTCGTACCTCGGACAGGTTGGCTGGAACTCCCCGATGACGAACAAGGTGCTGCTCGAGGCGGGTGCCGCGGTGGCCAACAAGAACTTCTTCACGTTCCTCCAGCCGATGGCCGGAAACAATCCTTCATACCAGGAGTCGTCCACCGGCAATTTCTGGGGGAACAGCCGCTCGACCTACGGGCAGAACGCCACCTGGCAGATGAACATGAGAGGCTCCGCCTCGTACGTCACCGGATCACACAACGCGAAATTCGGATTCACGTTCCAGCACCAGGAGTCGTACACGACCCAGGAGATCAGCAATAACGGCACGCTCCTGACGCTGCTGAACGGGCAGCCACGCATGGTGACGGTCTGGGCGACGCCCCTCCTCCTGCGTGAGATCAACAAGGCGAACGTCGGACTCTTCGCGCAGGATCAATGGACGATCCGCAACATGACGTTGAACCTCGGGCTCCGGTACGACTACTTCAACTCGTACGTGCCTGAGCACGTGCTGGGACCGGGGCCACACGTGCCCACGCGAAACGTCACGTTCGACCCGGTCTACGACGTGCCCAATTGGACAGACGTCTCGCCACGGTTCGGCGTGTCCTACGATCTCTTCGGCAATGGCAAGACGGCCGTGAAGTTCACCGCGGGCCGCTACCTGGAGGCGCCGCTCCTCATCAACTTCACGCGCGTCGCCAATCCCGCCGCGTCCATTACCACCAACGCCACCCGGACATGGGCCGACCTCAACGGCGATTTCCTGCCACAGGACAACGAACTGGGCGCGCTGAGCAGTAACACTTTCGGCCAGAGCGTCATTACCAACCGCTACGACGACGAGGTTCCCAACGTCCGCGGATACAACTGGGAGGTGTCGAGCAGCGTGCAGCACGAGTTGGCGCAGCGGGTCTCGATGAACGTCGGGTACTTCAGGCGGTGGTACGGCAACACGCGGACCATGGACAACGTGCTGATTGGACCGGAGGACCACGATCCGTTCTGCGCGACCGCCCCGATCGACAGCCGGCTTCCGGATGGCGGCGGCTACCAGGTGTGCGGCCTCTACAACGTCTCGCGCGCGAAGTTCGGTCAGGTTTCGAACGTCACGAGGCTCTCGAAGCACTACGGCGACGACAAGGAGATCTTCGACGGCGTTGACCTGTACCTGAACGCGCGGTTGGGGCAAGGCATCGTGGTCCAGGGCGGCACGAGCACCGGGCGAACGCTGATCGACCAGTGCTTCGTCGTGGACTCGCCACAGGCGCTGCTGAACTGCAGGACGGCCCCGCCGTTCCAGACGCAGGTCAAGGTGCTTGGTGTCTACCCGCTGCCCTGGTTCGGAATTCAGACGTCAGCCACGTATCAAAGCATCCCTGGTCCCCAGATCACGGCGAGTCGCACATACACCAACGCCGAGGTCCGTGGCTCACTCGGTCGCGATCTGTCGTCGGGCGTGAATGGCACCGTGGCCGTTCCCTTGATCGCTCCGGGCACGATGTATGGCGATCGGATGAATCAACTCGACTTCCGGGTTTCGAAGATCTTCAGGCTGCCGGGCAACCGTCGCATCCAGGCCAACATGGATCTGTTCAACGCGCTCAATGCGAGCTCGGTGCTGGCGCAGAACAACAACTACGGATCGTCGTGGCTCCGTCCGACGAACGTGATCCAGGGTCGACTGGTGAAATTCGGGGGCCAGTTCGACTTTTGATCCTGAGTAACGGAGTCTTGCGGAGAAAACGGTTCGCCACGGAGGCACGGTGGAACGGAGGACGCACGGAGGCGGGTTACGCCGGGACGCGCGTCGCGCGTCGGCCCGGCCGGAGGCCGGGCTCCGGCGTGGCCCCTCCGTTCGTGCTCCGTTTCTCCGTTGCTCCGTGTCAAGCCGTGACCTCCGTCAACTCCGTTTACGTGTTCGGCTCACTCAAGGCACCCGACAGAAAGCGAAGTGCCGTGAGACTCGGCATGAATAGATAGGCGCCGGCGCGCACCGTCACAAAGCGAGGGAGGGCTGCCGTCCGAGCTACACCCGCGCGTGTTGGGATGGTCATATAGCTCGCCGGCTGCCCGTCGCCGCGATGATCGCCCACGACAGGGTCCTTGTTGTCACCAAGGGCGTTGATGCGCGGGTTGTTGCACCACGTCTGCTGCACGAACTCGAACTGGCTCCTGATGCTGGCGTTCACACAGAAAAAGTGGACGCCGCGCGGCCGACCGTCGTCCACCAGGTCGAGCAACATCTGGCGACTCGTATCAGCTGACGGCTCCCGCAAGAGCCGCGGATCGAAGAGCGACGGGCCGAAGGTGCGGCCTCGCCGGATCACGCGGTGCGCTTCGGCCATACTCAGCGACTGTTCCCGAGGGTACGGCTTGATCATGTCTCGCGGATTGGTCCTGCGCACGTGTGCACCGAAGGGACAGGCCAGCCCGTCGGCGTCTGATGCGTACAGGAAGTCATCGCTGTCAGCGAGTCGAGGATCATCGTGCACCGGTGCCAGCACCATCGGTGCACCACTCGGCCACCGTCCTACGCATTTCGAGGCGAGCCACACCATGTAGGCTGGATCGGCATCCCGGCCTGCTCGAATCGCTTCTCCCTTCATGAACGCCCAGAACCCCGCGACATCCTGTCGCAGCTTCCGGTACACGACGAACGATCCGTGCCGGCCAAAATCCCGCCACGCGCCTTGCGCGTGGTACGGGTTCGCGAGCGTGGAGAGCAGGCCCGCCGGATCGAGGTCGCTCGGGACAACCGGTGTTGGCGGTATCAGGCCGTAGTGGTTCTCGTAGCCAAGGATGAACTCTCCTGTCGGTACGCCCTGACCGGAGATGCCGACGATCCGTGGTTGCGAGACGCCATCGTGAAACCCAAAAGGCTCGGCATCAGTCTCCGGTCGATAACCGCGTTGCAGCGTCCCCGCCACTTCCGTGACCTCGCCACCGCTCTGCCCCATCAGCGCACGCTGATCGCCCAACATACGTTCAAGGCCCGGGTCGTCTTCCGCGTGCAGCAGGACGAGCGCATGGAACTCGCGGTCAGGCCCCCCGATCTCCCAGGACGCTGGAGAGCTCTCCTCGGTATCGCCGAGGATGCGAGACCGGTGGGGCGGCGCGATGCCTTCCTGAAACTCTGTCGGAAACGTACAGAGCGCGGTCGCGGGCAGACCGCAGGCGGCAAGACCGGGTGCCGTGAACGCCACGTTCACGGCGGACGCCGGCCTGGCCTTCTTGCCGCGTGTATCTACGGGCCACGGCCGCGACGATGCGATCGAAGGTTCGAGGGTGCGAATCCAGTGCCTTCCAGCCGCGGCATCGTTCATCCGTACGAACAGGTACGCGGCCGAACGGAGGTGTCCATACCCGGAGGTGATGAACCCCTGGATATCGGCCAGGCTCTCGTTGGTCAGACGAGTCGATGCGCCGCTCATCGTGACGCCTGCCTCGCGCGCTCGGTGGCGGCGGCAATGTTGAGTACCGTCTGGTCGGGATAGGCGCTGAAGAACGTCTCCGATGGCACCTGGTGGCTGCGGAGGAAGCGCTTGAACGCCGGCAGATCGCGCGCTCCGTCTGGAGGAAAAGCCACCGCGGTGCCCCAGATGGCATCGAGCCCGGACAGAATCATCTCGGCGAACTCGTCGATGTAGTTCTCCCACGAGTTGTCGTAGTCGCTCAGCATCATCAACCGCCGGCCGTCGTCGATGAGGAGCCAGCGCACGAAATGAATGGTGCTGATACCAACGAGTGAACCCGGCGGCGAAAGGCGCCTGGCGTACGAATCGATCGCCGACATGACGGCCCGCACTCGGTCGGCGCGACCGGTCTCCACGACCGTGACGAGTGTCAACTGGTTCTGCGTGATCACGTCTTCACGAAACGCTGCTGGCAGCGACATGAGCACCGACGGGACCTCGTCTCCGGGCGCGAGCGGCGCGGGAGGGCCGCAGTTGTCGAGCGCCACGCTCGAGAACACCGACTGACGTGGCCGCATCCGGTTGTGCGTGATCCAGTTGGTGAACCGGAATAGCGAGTAGCGACCGAGGCTCGCCGTGATTCCAAGGACCGCGGCATAGACGTTCGCGAATCCAGACCGCACCACCGCGCGAACCACGTCGACCGGCAGCGGCGCTGCGCGAATCACGCGCCCCAGCAGATCCAGGACCCAACGGCGGGTCCCGAGCGTCGGACGCTCGAGCGCCCGCTGCTCCTGGGCGGCAATGGCTGATCGGATCGTCGCGACCGTTTCACGACGAAACGCCGCGTAGTACGCCGCCGGCTCATGTGAGTGAGCCGTGATGAAGGACTGGAATGCGGCCCGGCCCGTGTAACCCTCACACGCCCCCCAGATCGCATCCAGGTCCGACGTGATCGAACGGAGTTCAGCCAGGTGCTCGACCAGCGTGCCGTCGTAGACCGCGGCGTAGAGCAGGCGTGTGCGACCGGGTCCGCGATCAGGGTCGTCGAGGATCGCGAAGCGGGCGAAATGGATCTTGGAGCTCCGCTCGAAATCCATTCGTGGCCCGGATGCGAGCGTCGCTCGCCGGCCCTTGATATCGTTGCCGATGGTCCTGAGCACGGTGCGCAGCGCGGTCTCTTCACCCTGGCGAATCGGCGCAAGAACCGTCAGAGACAGCGCAGCCATGAGTGGTCAGGGCATTCGAAGAGCGAGACGCTCGACGACATCGAGCCGGCAGTCTAACAGGTCGGGGAAAGGGTTAGGATCGCGGCATGTCTGCAGCGAGTTCTGGACGAACGGAAACGGGTGCCGATGACGGCTGCCTGTCTCGGCGCGACCTGCTGAAGCGCGCGGCGTTGGGAGCCGCGGCCATGGCGGGCGGCAATCTCACTGCCGGCGCACGAATCGTTCACGCGGCACAAGCAGCCAGTTCCGGTGATCTGACACTCACGAACGGCAAGTTCGTGGACGGTCGCGGACAAGTCGCCACGACGTTGACGATCCGGAACGGACGCATCTTCAGTGTCGGAAAGGCCGCGTCTCTGGCTCCCGACGCGCGGACGATCGATCTCGGTGGACGCACAGTCGTGCCCGGCCTGTTCGACGCGCACGTGCACTACACGCGAGCGGGCGTCAATCCTGGTTACGAGGCACGTCGCATCGAGAGGGCGTTCTCGATCGCTGAACTGCAGGAGGCGATCGCCGAACGGGCCAAATCAGTGCCGCCCGGGGAATCGATCACCTGCATCGGCGGCTGGAACCACACGCAGTTCGCCGAGGCGCGACGGCCGACGAGAAGCGAACTGGATGCCGCCGCCCCGCGGCATCGCGTCTATATCTCGGGCACTGGCGGCGGAACCGGTGCCATCACGAACAGCCTTGGCAGCGCGTTCTTCGCGACAAAGGGCGTCGTGGTCGATGCAGCCACGGGTGCCGTTGCCGACGCCGCCGCTGCCGTTGCCGCGCTCCAGTCCACGCAGACTCCCGACGACAAGCTGCGCGGGACGACCGAGCTGAATGCTCACGCCAACCGGCTCGGGCTCACCGGCGTGATCAACGGCGGCAATCTCGCCGATCAGGAACTGGCGCTTCGTCTCTGGCGTGAAGACAAGCTGACGATCCGCATGCGGCCGCTCTTCCCCGCGGATTCACCGCACGAGGTCGAGACGCGGGCCGTGAACAACTTCAGTCAGTCGGGCCGCGCGGTGGGCGACGATCTGTTCCGCGTAACCGGCTTCGGCGAGCGAATCGGCGGGACCGATCCGATGTCATCGCAGTTCGAGCCGACGGCGCGGATGATCGCCAAACACGGCTGGCTGTTACAGCAGCATTCCATCACGCTCAAGGAGAACGACTTTCACCTCGCGGCGTTTCAATCGATTGCGCGTGAATACCCGATCGGCAAGATGCGATGGTCGATCATTCACCTGCAGGCGATCGACGAGACGCGCCTCAAGACACTCAAAGACCTCGGGTGCGGCGCGAGCGCGCAGACATGGACGTACTTGGGCACCGCCGGCGGCCCGCCGTTTCGCCGCATCGTCGACTCCGGAATCCCGGCCGGCGTTGGTACCGATTCCACGAACGTCTCGGCACTCGACCCATGGCTGTCGCTGTTCTACATGACGACTGGACGAAACGTGGCTGGCACCCTCACCAACGACGGCCAGCAGATTTCACGTCTCGAGGCGCTGCGCCTGTACACCGAGGGAGCCGCGTGGTTTTCGTTCGACGATCATCAGCTCGGCTCATTCGTCGAGGGCAAGTATGCCGACCTGGCAGTACTCAGTCATGACTACCTGACGGTGCCCGATCAGATGATTCGGAAGATCGAGTCGGTGTTGACGATAGTCGGAGGAAAGCTCGTGCACTCAGCCGGAAGCTTCGCTCGTCTATGACTCCTCTTGTCTCTCCAGCAGACCGTCTCCGGAGCCTCCTTGCGCGCGGCACGATCCTGATCATGCCGGGCTGCCACGACGCGATGTCTGCGCGCCTGATTGAGGGCGCCGGGTTCGAGATCGGGTTCATGAGCGGCTTCGCCGTCTCGGCCGACCGGCTCGGTATGCCTGATACCGGATTGATCTCTTACGCCGAGCTCGTCGATCAGGGGCAGAACATCTGCCGGGCGGTGAGCATTCCGCTCATTGGTGACGGCGACACCGGTTTCGGCAGCGCGCAGAACATCAAGCGAACGGTCCAGGGGTACGCGCGTGCCGGCTTTGCGGCCATCATGCTCGAAGATCAAGTCGCGCCCAAGCGATGTGGCCACACGGAGGGCAAGTCGGTTGTCGGCCGCGACGAAGCGCTGACGCGGATACGTGCTGCTGTCGATGCCCGCGACGCCGGTGACGACATCCTGATCATGGCGCGCACCGACGCCCGCGCCATCCATGGGTTGGATGAAGCAATCGCCCGCTGTCAGGCGTTCAGGGCGCTCGGCGCCGACATCACCTTTCTCGAAGCACCGGTGAGCGAAGACGAAATGCGGCGCTACTGCGTCGAGGTGGACGGCCCGAAGATGGCGAATCTGATCGAGGGAGGCAAGACGCCGCTGCTGCCACCGTCACGTCTCGAGCAGATTGGCTATGCGATCGCCGTGTATCCGCTGACGCTGCTCAATGTCTCGATCGCCGCTATGCGGTCTGCGCTCGTGAGCCTCAAACGCGGCGAGACACCTGCCGGCATCATGACCTTCGAGGAACTGAAACAGGCAGTCGGGTTCCCCGAGTACTACGCAGAAGAAGCCAAGTATGAAAAGACGTAGGGCGGGTCTTGCTTTTCAGACCCGCCTCGTACTGAGCGAGACTCGTAATTCGGAATTGTGAATGCAGAATGCAGACAGAGCCCATCGGGGCCCTTCTGCATTCTGAACTCTGCATTCTGAATTCAGAATTACGTGGATGCAGGCGTCTTCTGCAGCACGCGATCGACGATCTCCTTGAACTCGTCGGGCGTCAGCAGATCTTTCTTCTCGAACGACTTGGCCTTGACCTGCTGCAGCATGGCCATGCGCTCTTCGTCGGTGGCCTTCACGCCCAGCTTCTCGCACCACTCCTCCATCGACGGCGGTCCGCTGTTCTTGCCGAGGACGATTGACACCGGCTTCTGGCCGACGAGGTCGGGTGCAAACGGCACGTACTCGAGCGGATGATCCTTGCGCGCAAGGCGGACCCAGCCGGCAATGATGCCCGACTCGACTTCGTACAGCTTGTCGCCGACGATTGGGCGATTCGGCGGCTGCGTCACCTTGGCGAGGTCCATCACGAAGCGCGAAACGTCGACGAAGTTCTCGGTCTTGATCCCGAGGTTGACGCCGTGCAGACACAGGAGCGACATCACCACGTCCTCGACCGGCACGTTGCCGGCGCGCTCGCCGAGCCCCGTGATCGTGGTATGCGCAACCGACGCACCGGCGGCCAAAGCGGCAACCGTGTTCGCCACGCCGAGACCGAAGTCCTGGTGGCAATGAATCTCGACCGGTTTCTTGAGTCGCTCGATCACCTTCTTCACCACGTGGGACACGGCGTCCGGCGTGCACACGCCCATCGTGTCAGCGATCGTCAGCGCGTCCATGTGCCCTTCGGTCGCCACCTGCTCGACGATGTCGAGGAAGCGGTTGAGCTCGGTGCGCGTGGCGTCGATCGTGAAGAAGACCGTGTAAAGCCCTGCGGCCTTGGCGGCGAGCGTCGTTTCGATCGACGCCTTCATCGCGCGCTCGATCGGCCAGCCGTAGCCGTATTTGATCATGTGGTCGCTGGCGGGAATCTCGATGACGACACCCGAGCAGCCACAGGCCTTGATGACCTCGATCTCGGCCGGGATGCAGCGGGCGAAGCCGAAGATCTCGGCCTTCAGTCCCAGCGCGGCAATGTCAGAAATGGCGGCCTTGTCCTGCGGCGATACCGCCGGCATGCCAGCCTCGATGCGATGGATGCCCAGCGAGTCGAGTTTCTTCGCGATGGCGACCTTTTCCTCGCGCCGGAAGACCACGGCGGTCTGCTGTTCGCCGTCCCGGAGGGTGACATCGTGAATCTTGAGGTTGCTGCCAAAGGCCTGTTTCTGACGGACTTCGGGCAAATATGACCATGGGCTGCTGAACCACTTGTCTGTCTTCCAAGGTTCCTGCATATCAACTCCTGTGCCTACGCCTGCTGCCGAACCCGCTGATGTTACGATCTAGATTGGTACAAAGTCCACGATGCCGCAGATCCGCTTCACGCTGAACGGGAAAGAAACCACCGCCGCCTACGAACCGGGCATGCACCTGCTCGAGGTGCTGCGCGAGGAATGCGGCATTGTGTCGGCCAAGAATGGGTGCGCACCCGAAGGGGCCTGTGGCTGCTGCCTGGTCCTGATCGACGGGACGCCGGCCCTCTCATGCCTGCGGAAACCCGAGCAGACCGAAGGTCGGGAGATCGCGACGCTCGAGGGGCTGCCCGAGGACGTGCGCAAGCGCATGGGCGACGCCTTCGTTCTCGAGGGTGGTGTGCAGTGCGGCTTCTGCATCCCGGGGATCGTGGTGCGCGCGTCAACGCTCGTCGAGCAGGGGAAAACGTCCGACCGCGCAGCAATTGCCAAGGCGCTCGACGGGCACCTCTGCCGGTGCACCGGGTACGGACGGATCATCGACGCGATTCAGACCGCCGGTGAAGCGGCCGCATGCGGTGATTGCCTGACCCGCACCGAACCGCGGCGGCATTCCTTCTTCGGTGAAGAGTTCGGGCTGAAGCGGAATCCGGCCTTCGCGAACGGCAACGGAAAGAGCAACGGTCAGAACCAGGGCGTCGGTCACTCTAGCTCGCGACTCAACGGTGCCGAGCAGACGCTGGGTGACAAGCACTTCATCGACGACATGCGCGTCCCCGGGATGCTGCACGGCGCGATGGTCCTGACCGAACATCCGCGCGCACGCGTCAAGAAGATCCACGTCGACGAGGCCGCGGCGATGCCAGGCGTGGCTCGCATCCTCACGGCCGCCGATGTTCCCGGCTTCCGCGGACAGGGGCTGAACGATGCCGATCAGCCGATTTTCGTGGCTGAAGGTGAGTTGACGTGCTGCGTCGCTGATTTCCTGGCCATGGTCGTGGCCGATACGCAGTTTCACGCGCGACAGGCCGCCGCGAAGGTCCGGATCGATTACGAGGTCCTGGAGCCGCTCACCGACGTGTTCGAAGCGCTGAAGCCGGGTGCGCCGCTCGTGCACCCACCCGAAACCTTCGCGCCACGGGCATCCAACATCCTCCAGCCCACGACGGCGTTCTCCCGCGGAGATGTCGATGCGGCGCTGGCATCGGCAGCGCATGTGATCGAGGCAACCTTCGACACGCAGCCAGTGGAGATCGCGTTCCTCGAGCCGGAAGCGTGTCTCGTCGTGCCGCAAGGCAACGGTGTCAGGGTCTACACCGACAGCCAGGGTTCGGTATACGACCACGCACAGCTCGCCAAGATCCTGGCGCTCGATCCGAAGGACGTGGAGGTCACGCTCGTCGCCAGTGGCGGTGCGTTCGGGGCCAAGGAAGAGCTGTCGATCCAGGGCCAGACCGCGATCGCCGCGAAACTGCTCGGACGTCCGGTCAAGACTGTACTGACGCGACCGCAATCCACGCAGCACCACGTCAAGCGCCACGCGATGACGGTGAAGCTCACGATCGGCGCCGACGCCGACGGCCATCTCGTCGCATTGCGTTCGCGAATCGTTGCCGACGCAGGTGGTTACCACACGACGAGTGCCAAGTGCGCATTGCGCGCGGCGTGTCACTCCTGCGGCGTCTACCGCATTCCGAACGTGGACGTCGAAGCCAAGGCGGTGTACACCAATAACCCCAATGGCGGCGCGATGCGCGGCTTCGGCAGCAACCAGGCGCAGTTCGCGATGGAAGGCATCATGGACATGCTGGCTGAAGAGGTCGGCGTGGACGGCTGGGACATCCGCGAACGCAACATCCTCAACCCCGGCGACAAGCTTGGGACCGGCCAGGTGATGCGCGAAAGCGTGCGTGGGATCCGCGAGACGCTCAACGCGGTGAAAGACGTCTACAAGCGCGCGAAATTCAAGGGCATCGGGTGCGGCATCAAGAGCACGGGCCTCGGCAACGGCACCATCGAAGGCGGACACATCAAGATTCGCGTGCTCGAAGGCGGACGGCTCGAGATCCTGAACGGCTACACGGAAATGGGGCAGGGAATCTACACGGCAACGATGCAGGCCGTGTGCGAGGAAACTCACCTGCCGCCCGACATCATGACCGTGTCGTGGGACAAGGAACTCGGCGAGAAGTGCGGAGAGACGTGGGCATCGCGCGGGACCACGTTGAGCTGTGCAGCAGCACAGCAGGCGGCGCACAAGCTCGTCGCGGACATGGACGCCGTGCCGATCACGATCGAGCCACTCGTGTCGACGACCGACCAGCCCTCGCGCATACGGCAGCTCCAGAAACTCGTCGGCCGTGAGTACAGCGGCGAGTACGTCTGTAACTTCACGACCAGGCCGGGAACACCCGAGGCTGTCCTGAACCCGACGACTCACCTCACGTTCAGCTACGCCGCGCAGGTCGTCCTGCTCGACAACGAGGGCAAGCTCGAACGCGTGGTCGTCGCCAACGACGTCGGTCGCGCGATCAACCCGCGCCTGTGCGCCGAGCAGATGGAAGGCGGCGTGCACATGGGGCTCGGTTACGCGCTGTCCGAGAACTTCACGTCAACGGGCGGCATCCCCGACGCGTTGGGATTGCGTGAGGTCGGGCTCGTGCCGGCCAAACACATGCCTGAAGTCGACGTCATCCTGATCGAAGTCCCCGACGAAGTCGGCGGTTACGGCGCGAAGGGCGTTGGCGAGATCGGATGCGTCGCCACGGCTGGCGCGGTGGCTGGCGCGCTCCATTCCTACGACGGCATCCGTCGCGTCCGTCTGCCGATGGACGATGCCCCGGCGGCGAAGCCGCTGATCCCGAAGA
Source organism: Acidobacteriota bacterium (assembly GCA_032156805.1). Taxonomy (GTDB): domain Bacteria; phylum Acidobacteriota; class Vicinamibacteria; order Vicinamibacterales; family UBA2999; genus Gp6-AA40. The sequence continues at coordinate 1,832 of JALDXQ010000061.1, read as the reverse complement.
GGCGGCGCAAGACGGTGAGCGGCAGCCTCAAGCCATAGGGCCGCCGGCGGCCGCGAGCGCCGCACCGGACAGTCACATCATTTGCACTCGCCCACGCGCTTGGCGGTCATCGTCGTCGTGGACAGGAGGCCGTCGTCGAGCTTCGTCGTCGACACGCCCGTGAAGGAGTCGGCGCCGAACGTCATCTCGGTGCTGATGACCATCTTGATGCCGTCTTCGACGCAGTTGCTGTTAAAACTCAACCGGTTGCCGGCGGTCTTGACGTCGGACAGCGTGCAGTTCTGCAACTCCATCTCCTGCGCGAAGAACTTCGCGACATCCGTTTTTGCCTGCTGCGCCTGATCGGGCGTGATGCACTCGAGCCTCTTCTGATCCTTGAACCCGGCTGCATCCAGTACGGCTTTCGCCGCCTCCTTGGGAACAGTCATCTTCATGTCGAGTACGTACTCGTATTGACCGGGACGAATGGCAACCTGAGCGCCGACAACGGCGGCCAGCAAGACAAGAGCGACGATCACGATCGTTGAACCGCGCATTCGGGACTCTCCCCGCTCGTCGTACTTGCGAGCAGTCGAATCGTAAGGCATTCTCGTCCCGGTGAACAGGGCTCGTCTCCTTGGCGCATGCGTGATTCTTGCGGCGGTCGTCGGCGCGTTTTCCCTGCGAGTCTCACGGGACATGCGCGATTTCGAGGTCCCCTGGACTGCCGCCGTCCGCGCCGCGACTGCCGAGCCCCTCTATCGTGCAGAAGACGAGCACTACCAGTTCAAGTACCTGCCGGCATTTGCGGTGCTGGCGATCCCGCTTGGCGTCTTTTCGTTGCCGGTCGCGAAAGCGATATGGTTCACCACCTCAGTAGCCCTGCTGATCGCGCTGTTCGTGCTCAGCATCCGCCTACTGCCGGAACAAAGGAAGGCCACGGCGTTTCTTGTCGTGTCGGCGATCCTGGTGATGGCGAAGTTCTACGCGCGCGAGCTCGATATGGGGCAGGTCAACCTGCCGTTTGCAGTGGCCGCCACCGGCGCGCTGCTCGCGATGAAGACGGGACGAGAGCTGGCCGCGGCCGCGCTGCTCGTGCTGACGATCGCCATCAAGCCTTACGGTGCGCTCCTGCTTCCGGTCGTGCTCGTGCGGCGCCAGCCACTGACCACCGTCGCGACCGGTATCGGCGTCCTGCTGCTGCTCGTCCTGCCAGTGCCACTCTACGGCTTGACCGGCACCATCGATCTGCACCGGAGCTGGTTCCGGACAGTGACGGAGTCCACTGCTCCGAACCTGTTGAATCCCGACAATGTGTCGCTGGCGTCGATGTACGCCAAGTGGTTCGGCGTCGGTTCAGCCGCCGCTGTTTTGGCGACGCTCACGGGTCTTGTGTTGGCGGGCGTCGTCTTGCTGGTCTTTCTGCGCCGTCGATCCGTGCCCTTCCCGGAAGGCCTTGAAGGAAGCTTGCTGCTCCTGCTGATCCCCCTGCTCTCGCCGCAGGGGTGGGACTACGTGCTGTTGATCGCGACGCCGGCGATCATCTACTTGGCCAACTACCTCGACCCTCTGCCGCCCCTGACGAAGGGGTTGACGATCGTCGCGGCGCTCACCATCGGGTTGAGCCTCTTCGACATCATGGGCCGCGCGGCGTATACCGCATTCATGGGGGCCGCTGTCATGAGCGTGTGCGCGCTCGTCCTGGTCGCAGCTCTCGGCATGCTTCGCGTCAAGGCCGCCGCGTAAGCGCGAAGCGGTTCGCGACACCGTTGCCTGATCGGACCAAATTGACGGATATCGCGATATCGCGATATCGTGGTACCGTCATGGCCCGCTACACCACGACCAACCTC